>NZ_BAVR01000056.1 GCF_000521465.1 Acetivibrio straminisolvens JCM 21531 | reverse complement strand
AAAAGAGCTTGTTGATATTTCCCAAAAAGGAAATACCGAAGACTGGATAAAGGCAATTCAAACGGAAAAGGCAAAGCGTGAGCTGAAACCGGATTCAAAACCCGGCACAGGTTTTGTAAATCCCAAATATGTGTTGTCTGTTTTGACAGGACTTTTAGGTGAAAATGACATAGTTACAACTGAAGTTGGACAGAACCAGATATGGGCTGCAAATTATTTTGGTGTCAAAAAGCCCCGGACCTTTATTTCATCCGGAGGTCTGGGCACTATGGGATACGGACTTCCCGCCTCAGTAGGGGCAAAAATCGGATGTCCCGACCGCAGAGTAGTGTGCATAGGAGGAGACGGAAGCTTCCAGATGAATATGCAGGAACTTGGCACCATTAAGCAAAACAAGCTGGGAATAAAGATAGTTTTGTTCAACAACTCAAGACTGGGGATGGTAAGGGAGCTGCAAAAGACAAAATACTGCGGCCGTTATTTCCAGGTGTTTTTAGAAGACAATCCTGACTTTATAAAGCTGTTTGATGCTTATGGTTTTAAAGGCAGGAGAATAGACGACAATTCCCAGGTGGAGGATGCATTAAAGGAAATGCTGTCGGACGAGGAACCATTCCTTCTTGAGTGCAGGATTGACCCGGAGGAATCAACACTATAGAGTGTTCAATTATAGTAATTGGGAGGTTTTAAGATGGCGAAGCATACTTTATCGGTTCTGGTTGAAAACCATGCAGGAGTATTATCGAGGATAGCCGGTTTGTTCAGCAGGAGGGGATTTAACATTGACAGCCTTGCAGTGGGTGTCACTGAAAATCCGGAAATTTCAAGGATGACAATTGTTGTAGACGGTGATGACTACATAGTTGAACAGGTTAGCAAACAGTTAAACAAACTTGTTGATGTTATAAAGATAAAAGAACTTGAAGATTCCGATTCGGTAAGCAGAGAGCTTGCCCTCATAAAAGTCGGGGCAAATGCCTCTACAAGGTCGGAGATAGTTCAGATTGCCGAGATATTCAGAGCGAAGATTGTCGATGTGTCAAAAAGTACGCTGACCATTGAAATATCCGGCAGTGTGAATAAAGTTGCTGCTTTGGAGGATATGTTAAAGCAGTTTGGTATAAAGGAAATTGTCAGGACAGGTACAATAGCCATTGAAAGAGGCAATAAAATTATAAAAAATAAGAATAGTGATGAGGAGTGATTTTTAAGATGGCAAAAATGTATTATGACACTGATTGTGACCTTGGTTTGCTTAAAGGAAAAACTGTAGCGATTATAGGCTACGGAAGCCAAGGACATGCACATGCGCAAAACCTGAAGGATAGTGGAATAGATGTTGTTGTTGGTCTGCCTGAAGGTTCCAAATCAAGACAGAAGGCTATCGATGACGGCCTGAGAGTTGAAAATACTGATGTGGCAGCTAAAATGGCCGATGTTATAATGATGCTTGTACCTGACCAGGTTCAGCAGGACATCTACGAGAAAAGCATTAAGCCCAATTTGGAGGAAGGAAATGTTCTTGCCTTTGCCCACGGCTTTGCAATTCATTTCAAAACTATTGTTCCTCCGCCGGAAAATGATGTTATAATGATAGCTCCAAAGGGTCCCGGACATACTGTAAGAAGCCAGTACCAGGAAGGAAAAGGAGTACCGTCTTTGATTGCGGTTTATCAGGATGCTTCCAGCAAGGCAAAAGATTATGCTCTTGCATATGCAGCAGGAATAGGAGCAGGAAGAGCCGGAATTCTTGAAACTACCTTCAAAGAAGAGACAGAAACCGATTTGTTCGGTGAGCAGGCTGTATTGTGCGGTGGAGTAACCGAGCTTATGAAGGCAGGATTCGAGACTTTGGTGGAAGCAGGATATCAGCCTGAAATAGCATATTTTGAATGTATCCATGAAATGAAACTCATTGTAGACCTTATAAATCAGGGCGGATTCTCATATATGAGATATTCCATAAGCGATACGGCAGAATATGGTGACTACATAACAGGAAAGAAAATAATTACCGATGAAACAAGAAAAGCAATGAAGGGTGTACTGAAGGATATTCAGGACGGAGTTTTTGCTTCAAGGTGGATAACTGAGAACAAGTCAGGCGGAAGGGCACAACTTCTTGCCATGAGAAGAAACGAATCGGAACACCAGTTGGAAAAGGTTGGCGCAGAATTAAGAAAAATGATGAGCTGGCTTAAGAAATAAAGATACTTTACATCTAATTCCTAACCTTCTTCTTTTTGAGGAAGGTTAGGAAACATAAAGCATTTTTTGGGGAAGGATGAAAAAATGAAGAAGGTTTTGATATATGACTCGACCTTGAGAGATGGTGCTCAGGCCCAGGGAATTTCATTCAGTGTAGAGGATAAACTTAAGATTGTGGAAAGACTCGACCGGCTCGGTATAAGCTATATTGAAGCAGGCAATCCCGGGTCCAACCCAAAGGATTTGGAGTTCTTTGAGAGGATTGGACGAATCAAGTTGAGGCATGCGAAACTAATTGCCTTTGGAAGTACGAGAAGAGTGAATATAAGTGTTCAGGATGACGCCAATGTAAAATCCCTTTTAAAGGCAGATACCCCGGCTGTGGCTATATTCGGGAAGAGCTGGGACTTTCACGCTACCGATATATTAAAGACAACACTGGATGAGAATCTGAATATGATTTTTGACACTATTTCCTTCTTTAAAAACAAGAATAAAGAAGTAGTATTTGACGCTGAGCATTTCTTTGACGGATACAAGGCTAATCCGGACTATGCAATGAAGACCCTTAGGACGGCTGTTGAGGCCGGAGCGGACTCTATTTGCCTTTGCGATACCAATGGAGGTACATTCCCGAATGAAGTTTGGGATATAACTTCAAGGTTGTCAATGAGTTTAAGGTGGATGTAGGTATTCACTGTCATAACGATACAGGTATGGCGGTTGCCAGCTCTATTATGGCAGTACAGGCCGGAGCTGTGCAGGTTCAGGGTACAATGAACGGGTTTGGAGAGAGAAGCGGTAATGCCAATCTCTGCACAATAATACCCAATTTGCAGCTTAAAGCGGGTTATGATTGCATACCGAAGGAAAATATGTCAGACCTTACGACGACGGCAAGGTATATAAGTGAAATTGCCAATGTCTTGCATGATGAAAGGGCTCCATATGTCGGAAAGTATGCATTTGCCCACAAGGCAGGAATGCATGCGGATGCGGTGAGCAAAAATTCCGTAGCATACGAGCATATTAACCCTGAAGTTGTCGGAAACGAAAGGATTTTCCTCATGTCCGAAGTTGCGGGAAGAAGTGCTGTACTACATTTGGTTAATAACATTGACAATACTATTACAAAAGATTCTCCAGAGACGAAATTGATACTGGATAAGCTTAAGGAGCTGGAATTTGAAGGCTATCAGTATGAGGGCGCAGAGAGCTCTTTTGAGATTGTAATCCGCAAAATTCTTGGAAAATATCATCCTTCTTTTGAACTTGGAGAGTTTAAGGTTGTGGTTAACGAGCCGTCTATAAGCGGAGCAAATTCTTCAGCGATGATAAAGATTAATGTGGACGGACAGAATGAAATAACCGCAGATGAGGGACAGGGACCGGTAAATGCCCTGGACAAAGCTCTAAGAAAGGCATTGGAGAAATTTTATCCCCAAATTGCAGAAATGAAGCTTACCGATTACAAGGTTAGGGTTCTTGACTCTAATTCGGCTACGGCTGCAAAGGTAAGAGTTTTAATTGAATCAACCGACGGAAAGGAAGTCTGGACTACCATTGGAGTTTCAACGGACATTATAGAGGCCAGCTGGAAGGCGTTGGTGGATTCGATAGAATACAAGCTTATTAAGGATAAAGAAGCAAAGAAAAATTCATAGCCGGGAAATATTAAAGAAAATCAATAAGATGAGGGCGAGGAAATTGGTACTTGTTGGCAGACTGATAAAGGGTACATATACAATAAAAGAGTCTATATTTAATAAAGAAGATGAAGGAGCCGATTTTAGGGACTTGCTTGAGGAAGGGCTGATTAGCCTTTGCAGGGATCTGGATATTCCTGTTCCCCTTTGGCTTAACAAGAATACCTCTGAGTTTGCCAGATACCGAAAAACCTTCTTCGCAAAAGATCAGTTTCTGGAAACCGTAAAGTTTGATAGATTTGAGCTTCAGATAGAGTAGAAAAATTACATTTCTGTTAAATTTAATTTTTTTACAAAAAATGACTTCATTTTAGTTTTAATATGGTTTATAGTAACATTATAGAATAGTAAAAGCAAAAATTCGACTAGTGGTTTGTAGATTTATGTCGAACTTTGCTGACATAATTGCAATATCTTTTGTTGTTTAGGCATTATAATTCTATTCATTGTTGGAGGCAACCAAATGTATTCTGTTACTATAAACCAAAGAGTTGAATTAATTAAAAATGACGAAGATAAAATAAATATTTTTGTAGAAGAATACAAACCGTTTATTGCAGCCTGCGCACAAAAGGTGGTAGGGCGCTATGTTGCCTATGGACAGGATGATGAATTGAGCATTGCGCTGATGGCTTTTGTAGAGGCTATCCGTTCTTATGACGCCTCAAAGGGCAATTTTCTTTCCTTTTCCCAGAATGTTATCAGAAGAAGAATTATAGATTATCAAAGAAAAGAAAAAAAGCATAGTACAGTTGTTAATATAAATGGGTACGTTGAGCATGAAGAAGAGGAAACTGACCTTAGCATTGCCATGTCCATCGAGAAGTACTCAAATGAAGAGATCAGTGAATACAGAAGGCTTGAACTTCAACAGTTGAAAAAGGAGCTTGAAAAATGGGATATATCCTTCTTTGAACTGGTTAACATATCTCCAAAGCATAAAAAAACCAAGAAGATTTATTCGAATATAATAAAATTTCTTCTGTCCAGACAGGATATTATGGAAAAAATAAAGCAGAAGAAGTATTTGCCTATAGCAGAGATCGAAAAGAACCTGAAAATACCTCGGAAAACGATTGAAAGGGCTCGAAAATATATTATAGCAGTAGTAATAATATTTACCGGAGATTACGAATTTATTAAGGATTACGTAAACTGGGAGGTGGAATAATGAAGGCAGTTATAGTAGATATAGAAGGCGAATATGCTGTTGCTCTTGATAAAGAGGGCCGGTTTATTAAGATTAGGAAGACATCGGAGCATATTGTCGGCTATGAAATTGACTTGCCAACCAAGGTGATTGAATTTAACAAAAAAACGTTATTAAAAATAGTTTCTGTAGCAGCGGTTTTATTACTTGTCTCAAGCATTTCTTTTGGCGTGTATAGCTATAATTTGCCTTACAGCTATGTGAATGTAGATATAAATCCCAGTTTGGAAATAGTCCTTAATATATACAATAGAATTATAGATGTGAAAGCACTGAATTCTGAAGGTGAGAAACTGATTGAAGATTCATATAGGAATTCTCAACTAAATGAAGGTATGAAGAAGATTATTGACAATGCCGTGGCACAAGGTTTTCTAAAAAACGATGATGAAAATACCATCATGCTAACGGTTGCAGGAAAGGACTCCAAGAAGGTTATCAAAATAAAGGAAGAAGTGGAGAGTGCCGCAAACAAGGTCTTGAATGATGATAATGTGGTTTCGGAGGTAATTGTTGAGAATGTAGCCTTGGAAAGACGGGAGAAGGCCAAGGAACTGGGATATCCCCCGGAAAAATGGTCTTGATTGAGAAGCTTAAGGAGGTAAATCCCCAAGCAACTACTGACGAATACAAGGATAAGCCTGTAAAAGAAATTGTGAAGTCCATCAAGGATATGGAGAAGGACCACAAGGAGAATAATCAAAAGGATGACAGTAAAGACAGCAACAAAGATAAGGTAAGCAGCCAGCCGAATATTGAACCTTTATCCGGTAAAAAAACCGATGCAGAAACTCGTGCCGGAATAAAAGGAAGCCCTGCAAGTCCGGATGCAGGAAGTAAATCGAATAAAGATAATGGAAATAGTAAAGTTAATAATGATACCGGCAGGGATAACAAAGACAATAAAGCAAGCATCGATAATAAATTTGACAACGGCATCAGCAAAGATAATAAAGACAGTAAAGCAGAAAGCGATAATAAATTTAGAGACAATATTGTCAAAGACGGTAAAATCAACAGCGATAGTAAAATTAACAACCACGCAAATAACAAGGGTAGCAATGACAGTAAAACCGACAGCAGCAATAAATTTAGCAACGGCAACAATAAGGATATCAGAGATAATAAAAATAGTATTAATAATGATAAACCGAATAATGAAGATAAAAAGGACATAAATAATAAGGACAATAACTTTCAATATAATCCGTATTGGAATCCTAATTGGAACCCCTATTGGATACCCAAGTGGAATCCGTATTGGGAAAATTCGAAGGAAAAAGCAGAAGAAATGGGAAGGCAATATAAAGAATGGCTCGAAAAGATGGGAGAGCAACAGAAAAAGCAATATAATGAATGGCTTGAAAAGTTGGGGGAAGAACAGAAAAAACAGTATAATGAATGGATTAAAAAGATGGAAGAAATGAAAAAGTTGTATGAGGGAAGCAAAAATGCTAAAGAAGGTAATAAAGACGGCGAAAAAGAGAATAAGCCGGACAAGCCTTTTCAGCCGGGAAAAGATAACATAAAGAGAAAAAACTAATAAAGACAATGACGTACGAATAACTATTGCCAGTTTTATTAAGTTAATTGGAAGACTTGATAAAACTGGCAATAATTCATAATAGGATAAAAACGGTATTCTGTTTCGTGTTTATAAGATGCTAATCCGGATATATATGATATAGAATTCTTGAAGGGAATGATTATATGGAACTTACACTTACAACACCGGCACTATTATTTCCGGCTATTTCCTTGTTGATGCTTGCATACACAAACCGTTTTATTGTGTTGGCCCAATTAATCCGCGAGTTGTACGCCAAATATAAAGAAAACCCTGATGGAGCCACAAAGGGGCAGTTGTATAATTTAAAACGAAGAATAGTGATTATCAAAAATATGCAGATATTCGGTGCTCTAAGTTTCTTCTTCTGTGTTATGTGCATGTTTTTGATTTTCTTTGAATTTATGTTTTTGGCAGATATTATGTTTGGCATTAGTTTGGTACTTTTGCTGATTTCATTGGGATTGTTGGTGTATGAATTGCAAATTTCGGTTAATGCTTTAAATATCCAGTTGGAGGATTTTGAATAATATGACCAATTAATACTTTAAGACATCTTGCTCCTGACAGTTTGACACATTTGATCGTTTATATCAGGAAGTAGTAAATCAACATTTTACTCACCAATTTCAAATTAAACCAAGAGCAAAATAAAGCTCTTGGTTTAAATATCTATTTATTTCTTTAGACATTAATGTTCCATGTTATACGGCTTTTCTACAAACATTCTGTGGAATTATCCGGAATATATCAATATAATAGGAAAAGTATAAAAGACCTTATTGACAATTTTTATAAATTATTATATTATTAATTAGCTGACTAAAACTATAGGTTTACTCATATATTAAGGTGGTGCTTATTTATGAAAATGTCGACAAAAGGAAAGTATGGTTTGCGTGCGATGCTAGACATTGCAATTAATTCAAGAGGAGATATAGTAAGTGTAAAGAGTATCGCAGAAAGGCAGAACATCTCAGAATCGTATCTGGAGCAAGTCTTTTCCATATTGAGAAAGGCTGCAATAGTAAGAAGCATAAAGGGAGCACAAGGGGGATATATTCTTGCAGACGATCCTTCAAACATAACCGTTGGGCAAATTTTGCGAACCTTAGAAGGAAACCTCAATATTGTTGATTTTGATAACAGGAATAATAATGTTAGCAAAGAAGAAAAGTGTATAAACGAATTTGTTTGGAATAAAATTAATGAGAGCATTGATAGGGTTGTTGACAATATTACTCTTGAAGATTTGCTGAATGAATATCAAAAGTTAAAAGAAAATCCCTCTGTTATGTATTATATTTAATGATGAAGAGAAGTAGAGAACATTTTCTTATGAGTAAAATAGCAAGTCTGCATGTATAACATAAGCAATATTATCAATTTGAGCAATCATTGTGGTAAGTATTTATATTTTTTGCAAAACGTGATATCATGGGTTTTAAATTAATAATATAATTACATACAAAAGCCCAGTAAACATATAGGAACAATGATATAACAATAAAATATTTCCAGATAAAGAGAGAATGTGAGGTGTGGATTTTGAACGTAATTATGGCAGGGATTGATTATACCTTGGCGCCAATTCATATTAGAGAGAAGTTTTCATTTACAAAATCCACTTTACAAGTTATATATAATGACTTATTGAAAAATGAAAACATTTTTGGTGCAGTAATTATTTCTACTTGTAACAGGACAGAATTATACCTTTCTTGCGAAGATGGCTTGTATATAAATCCCTTTGAACTTTTATGCGATGCTGTTGACTTTGATTATGAAAAGTATAGCAAGTTTCACACGTTAAGAACAGGTGATGATGTTATCAGGCATTTATGTGAGCTTGCTTGCGGAGTGAAGTCTCAAATATGGGGAGAGGACCAAATCATTACCCAGGTCAAAAACGCTATTGAATTGGCAAGGGAAATGAATGCCAGTGACAGCACTCTTGAAGTGATGTTCAGAATTGCCGTAACATCTGCCAAAAAGGTTAAATCCGTATTAAAACTCAGCAGTACGGAGAGCTCTATAGCTTATAGTGCTTTAAAGATTATAAAAAGCAAGGACAATATCAAAAAGGCCCTTGTTATCGGAAACGGAGAAATTGGCAGGCTCATGGCATCGATATTGACAGGAAACGGATATGACACCACTATAACCTTAAGGCACTATCGCCACAGCGACAATATTATACCTTTGGGAGCAAAAACCATAGAGTATGGAGAGAGATATAAAAAGCTTAAAGATTGTGATGTTGTAATCAGTGCTACATTAAGCCCCCATTATACTTTGGAAATAGACAGAATCGACAAGATGAGACATCCTTGCTTGTTTATTGACCTTGCAGTTCCGCGGGATATTGACCCTAACATCAAGTCTTTAAGCAATGCGGAACTTTATGATGTTGACAGTATATATTCGGGGGAAGTAGATAAAAACCATGCGGAGCAGTTGGCAATGGTAAATGAAATTATTGATAAATATATTTTTGATTACTATAGATGGTATGAATATAGAAAAAGGCTGGTTTTAACATGAAAGAATATTTCCCGTTGTTTATATCTTCAAAAGGTAAAAAGGCACTGGTAATTGGCGGTGGAAAGATTGCGACAAGGAGGATATCTACCCTCCTTAACTTTGAGTTTGATATAATAGTTGTATCTCCAAGTACAACAAAGGAGATTCGGCAGTTGGCAGATGACGGTCTAATTACGTATATTCAGCGGGAATTTCTGGATGGGGATTTGGAAGATAAATTCTTGGTTGTTGCTGCCACAGACAAAAGAGAAGTGAATAAATATATAGGAGATAGAGCAAAAGAATTGGGAGCATATGTGAGTGTGGCTGATGTAAAAGAAGAATGCAACTTTTATTTTCCCGCTGTCATCACAAAAGACGAAGTTGTTGTTGGTGTTACCAGCGGCGGTAAATCCCATAAGACGGTAAAAGACATCTCAGATGCCATAAGGAAGGTATTAAATCATGAAAATTAGAGTAGGCAGCCGTGAAAGCAAGCTTGCTGTAAAGCAATCGCAAATAGTAATAGATTCTATAAAAAATATAACCCCGATATTGAAATTGAGCTTATAACAATGAAAACAACAGGGGATAAAATTCTTGACAAAACCCTTGACAAGATTGGCGGTAAAGGTCTGTTTGTAAAAGAACTGGACCGCGCCCTGCTGGAGGAAAAGGTGGATATTACCGTTCATAGCTTTAAAGACATGCCCATGGATATAGATGACCGCTTGCCCATTGTAGCAGTTTCAAAAAGAGAAGACCCCAGGGATGTTCTTGTGTTGCCCAAAGGGGTGGATGAGATTGACTTCGGTAAGCCAATTGGCTGTTCAAGCTTGAGAAGAAAAATTCAGATAGAGAAAATTTATCCCGGCTGCACAGTCGAGCCGATAAGGGGAAATGTTTTAACACGGATTGAAAAGCTGGACAGAGGAGAATATTCAGCCATAGCCTTGGCGTATGCAGGGCTTAAGAGACTGGGACTTGAAGATAGAATTTGGCGTGTGTTCAGTACGGATGAAATTGTCCCGGCAGCATGTCAGGGAGTTGTAGCAGTACAGGCACGAAAAGGTTTTGACATATCCTTTTTGGCAAATTTTCATGACAACGATTCATGGGATGTGTCGGTGGCAGAAAGAAGCTTTATAAAGGCATTGAACGGCGGATGCAGCTCTCCCTCTGCAGCTTTTGGAGTGATACAGGATAATCAAATTATTCTTACAGGATTTTATGTAGATAAAAACAACAGAATTTTTAAAATGACAAAAGCAGGGGACAGAAATCAAGGAGAAGCCTTGGGATATAATTTGGCGGTAGAAATGCTGAAAGGAATGGGTATATATGGCTGATAGAAAAGGAAAGGTTTACCTGGTGGGAGCAGGGCCGGGAGATGAGGAACTTCTTACGGTTAAGGCAGCTGACGTTATAAAAAGCGCGGAGGTCATCGTTTATGACCGGCTTGTTAGTGACAGTATACTCTCAAAAATTCCCGACGATATAGAAAAAATCAATGTGGGAAAGAATGCGGGAAATCATCCGGTTCCCCAGCATGAGATAAACAGAATCCTTCTTGACAAAGCATCGGAAGGTAAAACCGTTGTCAGGCTTAAAGGAGGCGACCCCTTTGTATTTGGCAGAGGAGGGGAGGAGCTTGAGCTTCTCAATGAAAACGGCATACCTTTTGAGGTGGTACCCGGCATTACTTCAGCAATAGCTGCAGCAGCGTATGCAGGTATTCCTGTCACCCATAGAGATTTTTGCTCGTCACTCCATATTATAACCGGACATGTAAAAGACGGAGAAAACTTGGATATTGATTATGACTCTTTAGTAAAGCTAAAGGGAACGCTTATCTTTATGATGTCCGTGGCGTCATTTCCAAAAATAGCAGAGGGCCTCATAGAAGCCGGCATGAATCCCGATACGGATGCGGCGGTAGTGGAAAACGGAACAAGGCCAAATCAAAGAAAGTTTGTCACAAAACTTTGCGACATTTCAAAAGTTATTGAGGAAAATCAGGTCAAATCCCCTGCAATAATCGTAGTCGGAAAGGTATGTGCTCTATCGGAAAAGCTTGATTGGTTTTCCAAATTGCCTCTTTACGGCTGCAATGTACTGGCAACAGGACCTAAGAAAACATCGGAGAAACTGGTAAGCAAACTCCGTAGACTGGGGGCGCATGTACTTGAGTATCCATGCATTTATACGGAGCCTTTGGACTTTGACATTGATATACAAAATTATAGCTGGATAATTTTCACAAGCAGTTTGGGTGTAACAATGTTTTTAAAAACTCTATGAAAGTAAGCTTGACAGCAGGCACTTGTATAATAAAAAAATTGCGGCAGTAGGCTCACAGACTGCCGAAGAGTTGCTAAAGCATGGAATACGTGCCGACTTTGTTCCTAGTAAATTTGACGGCAAACATTTGGCAAAGGAGCTTTTAAGAAGCGGTAAAATAACCTCAAAAGATAAAGTAATTATTTTCAGGGCAAAGGACGGAACGAGAGAGCTTATAGATATTTTTAAAAACAATAATATATCCTGTACCAATGTCTCTATCTATGCAACGGGATACATAAAAAATGATAGGATTGACATAAGCAATTTTAATTATATTACTTTTACCAGTGAAAGCTGTGTGAAAGGCTTTGCTTACTCCTTTGATAATACCGTGAATTATTCTAGAATCAATGCAATATGCATTGGTCAGCAAACGGCCAAAGCTGCAAGGGCTTATGGAATGAATACAATTGTTTCTGATACCGCAACAGTTTCTTCAATGGTTGAAAAAATTGTTGAGGTATATGAAGGCAAGAAGAGATGAAGAAAATGTTCCAGAAACTTGAGTTCCGCAGGTCTAGAGCCTGTAAATACTCCTCGGGGTCGAGCAAAACTCGCTTCGCTCAAACAATGCTCTCCCTTTCCTCGTCGTATTAACAGGCTCTACGACTTGCTCCACAATGTTTCTTCCACATTTTTCTTCACCAAAAACGAGTGCCGGTTTATAATTGTAAATTTTTTATAATGTCAGATTTCATCGCTAATAATGAGCGCTGGCTTATAATTCAAATTTCTTTACTAGAATAATAAGCACCGGCCTATAATTGCAAAGCTTGAGAATGGTTGGGGGTATATTATGTTAATTAGACCACGCAGGTTGCGATTAAACCAACATACTAGGGATATGGCAAGAGAAGTAAGGCTAAGCAGCAAGTCACTCATACTGCCTATATTTATCATGGAAGGCGAAAATGTGAAGTTGCCTATAAACTCTCTTGAAGGTCATTTTTATTACAGTCCGGACACTGTTTTTGAAGCGGTGGACAGCGCGCTGAAATACGGAGTAAATAAGTTTTTGGTTTTTGGAGTGCCGACAGAAAAGGACGAGATTGGCAGCCAAAGCTTTGATGAAAACGGAGTAATACAAAAAGCAGTCGGGGCAATTAAAGAACGTTACAGGGATGAAGTATTTATCATAACCGATGTTTGCATGTGCGAATACACTTCCCATGGCCATTGCGGGATACTGGACCACGGATACGTTGATAACGACAAGACCCTGGAGTACCTTACCCAAATTGCCCTGTCCCATGCGATGGCCGGGGCAGACATGGTGGCGCCGTCGGATATGATGGACGGGAGAGTGGCAGCGATTCGGCAGGCACTGGATAAACACAACTTTATAAATACGCTCATCATGTCCTATGCCGTAAAATATTCGTCATCTTTTTACGGGCCCTTTCGTGAAGCAGCAAAGTCCGCTCCGTCCTTTGGCGACCGGAAATCATATCAAATGGATTACCATAACAAGAAAGAGGCCATCAAAGAAGCCTTGCTCGATATAAATGAGGGCGCTGACATTCTAATGGTAAAGCCGGCATTGTCCTACTTGGATATTATCAGCGAAGTTTCGAAACAGTCCAACCTGCCCACGGCGGCATACAGTGTAAGCGGCGAGTATGCCATGATAAAAGCGGCTGCAAAAATGAATCTCATAGATGAATATGGAGTAATGTGTGAAAGTGCGGTATCAATTTTTAGAGCGGGTGCGGATATTCTAATCTCATACTATGCCAAAGAAATAGCGGAGGCAATCAACAAGGGGGACATTGGATAATGACAATATCAAAATCAAAGCTATTATTTGAGAGAGCAAAAAAGGTAATTCCCGGCGGGGTAAACAGTCCTGTCAGAGCTTTTGGCGCTGTAGGAGGCTGGCCGCATTTTATAAAAAGAGCGAAGGGTGCAAGAATTTACGATGTTGACGGAAATGAATATATTGACTATGTGGGTTCATGGGGGCCGATGATTTTAGGCCATTCCCACCCAAGAGTACTTGAAGCTATATCAAAAACCATGGTGGATGGATTAAGCTTTGGGGCTGCAACAGAATTGGAAGTTCAAATGGCTGAGCTTATTTTAGAGCTTGTACCGTCAATTGAGATGGTTAGAATGGTAAACAGCGGTACCGAAGCGGTAATGAGCGCGATTCGCGTTGCACGGGGGTATACGAAAAGAGAAAAAATTATAAAATTTGCGGGCTGTTATCACGGACATGCAGACAGTATGCTGGTTAGAGCAGGTTCGGGGGCAATGACAAATGGGATACCCAATAGCGGAGGTGTAACTGCGGGTGCCGCAAAGGATACGCTAATAGCAAGGTATAACGATATTGACAGCGTAAAGCTTTTGTTTGAGCAAAACAAGGGCAATGTAGCGGCTGTTATTGTTGAGCCTGTGGCAGCCAATATGGGAGTTGTCCCGCCTGAAGACAATTTCTTGGGAAAACTTCGCAAGCTTTGTGATGAAGAAGGGGCTTTGCTGATATTTGACGAGGTAATTACCGGATTTAGGCTGGCTATTGGCGGTGCACAACAGTATTTTGGCATTAATGCGGACCTTGTGACCTATGGGAAAATCATCGGTGGAGGAATGCCTGTGGGTGCCTATGGAGGAAGACGCGAGATTATGGAATGTGTGGCGCCGGTGGGGGATGTTTATCAGGCAGGAACATTGTCGGGAAATCCCCTTGCCATGTCTGCAGGAATTGTCACATTGAAGGAGCTGGCTGAGAATCCCGGAATTTTTGAGAATGTCAACAGGCTTGGTCACAAATTAAGTGAGGGTCTTAAAAAAATCACCAACAACACTGTGAAAGCTGTCGGCTCTTTGGTTTGTATGTTTATGACCAAAGAGGAAGTGACTGATTATGATAGTGCAATGAAAAGCGATACCCGTCAGTTTGGAAAGTGTTTTAATTATCTTTTGAATAACGGCATTTATATTGCTCCCTCACAGTTTGAGGCGATGTTTATTTCCAACGCACATACAGACAAGGATATTGATGAGACTTTGGAAAAATAAGCTTATTTTTTGCCTAAGTTTTCTCCTCACTATTAAAACCAAAGTATATATATAGGATTAATAAAAATTTTTCAGTAATGTATTGACAGTAGATAAAAATGGTAGTAAAATAAACACAACAATTCATATATGAATAGTGTGATATGGTTTAAAGGGGATAACCCTTTAAATTTTGGCCCAAAGCACACTAAACTGGTATGAATACTTATATTTAATATTTTTGTGAGGAGAGATGATTATGGAGAGAAATAAGAAAAGAAAAAATATTCTCAAGATAAGTTTAGCAAGTCTAATAATTATAGCCAACCTTATTTCTTTTACAGGATGCGCAAAAGAAACCGCTAATAATCAAGGAGATTCGGGGAAAACAGAACCTATTACAATTCTTAATGTATCCTATGACCCCACCCGTGAACTTTATCAGGAATACAATGAAGCGTTCGTAAAATACTGGAAAGATAAGACCGGTCAGGATGTTACCGTCCAGCAGTCCCATGGCGGCTCGGGAAGCCAGGCAAGAACGGTAATTGACGGTAATGAAGCTGATGTTGTAACACTGGCATTGGCGTATGACATTGATTCAATAAACAAGAATAAAGAGATTTTGAGTAAAGATTGGCAGAAACGCTTGCCCCACAATTCAACTCCATACACATCAACCATTGTATTTTTAGTGAGAAAAGGCAATCCAAAAAACATCAAAGACTGGGATGACCTTGCAAGGCCGGAAGTGGAAGTTATCACTCCAAACCCCAAAACTTCAGGAGGCGCTCGCTGGAATTATCTTGCGGCATGGGGATATGCCCTAAGAAAGAACGGCAATGACCAAGAAAAAGCCAAAGAATTTGTTAAAGCGATATTTGCCAATGTACCTGTTCTTGATTCCGGAGCTAGGGGTTCTACCACCACCTTTGTAGAGAGGGGATTGGGTGATGTGCTTATAGCATGGGAAAATGAAGCTCTCCTTTCTTTGAACGAACTGGATAAAGATAAGTTTGAGATTGTTGTACCATCAGTAAGTATACTGGCTGAGCCTCCTGTGGCTGTAGTCGATTCGGTAGTTGACAAGAAAGGAACCCGTGAGGTGGCAGAAGCCTATCTTGAATATCTGTACAGTGATGAGGGGCAGGAAATAGCTGCAAAGAACTATTACAGACCTAGAAATGAGGAAATTAAGAAAAAATATGCTTCCCAATTCCCCGAGGTTGAACTCTTTACCATTGATGAAGTCTTTGGCGGATGGGATAAAGCGCAAAAAGAGCATTTCGATGATGGCGGTGTTTTTGATCAAATATATGAGAATAAATAATCTTTGAGTCTTAGGAGTGGAGCCATGAATCTTGGAATCAAGCCATTTAAATTAAAACAGAAAAGTGTTATACCGGGATTTGGAATTACATTGGGATTTACTCTTACATACCTTACCTTGCTGGTTTTAATCCCTGTGTCAATGGTTTTCTTAAACAGCGCTAAAATAGGGCTGAAAGAATTCTGGGAAATTGCTTCTTCGGAAAGAGTGCTGGCTTCCCTGAAGATATCTTTTGGTACATCCTTTTTGGCAGCGGCAATAAACGTTGTTTTTGGCCTCCTTCTGGCATGGGTTTTGGAAAGGTACAGTTTTTGGGGCAAAAAACTGATAGATGGCTTGATTGACTTGCCTTTTGCCTTGCCCACAGCTGTTGCAGGTATTTCGCTCACGACTTTATATTCCCAAAACGGTTGGATTGGAAAACTTTTGGCACCGTTTGGAATTAAAATATCCTATACTCCTCTTGGTATAGTTGTTGCATTAGTTTTTATAGGTTTCCCCTTTGTAGTAAGAACTGTCCAACCGGTGTTGGAAAGCATTGACCTTGAGGTGGAAGAAGCGGCAGCATGTCTTGGAGCTACCAGATTTCAAACTTTCTATAGAGTCATTTTGCCTGAATTGTTTCCGGCATTGATAACGGGTTTTGCTCTTGCATTTTCTAGAGCCTTGGGTGAATACGGTTCAGTGGTTTTTATATCGGGAAATATGCCCATGAGAACGGAAATAACACCACTATTGATACGAACAAAGCTGGAACAGTATGATTATGCAGGCGGTACGGCTGTAGCCGCAGTTATGTTGATTATTTCCTTTATCTTGCTGCTGCTAATTAATCTATTTCAGTGGTGGGCAAGTAATAGAAACAGGTAAGTTGGGAGTGATTTGGATGGCAGGGATTGTCCCTATTCAGATAAAAACAGCAAAAACAACGCAAGCGGAAAGGAGAGCAGTAAAAGGCTCAAAACTTGTTCCGGTAATTCTAACGACGATTGCTATACTGTTTTTTGTATTAATGCTCATAGTTCCGCTTATTTCGGTATTTGTAAAGGCTTTTGAACAAGGAGCGAATTTGTATTTTGCATCAATTACCGACCCAATAGCATTAAAAGCCATAAAACTTACTCTCATAACCATAGCAATCACAGTTCCGATTAATACTGTATTTGGCCTTACAGCTGCTTGGGCGATTGCAAAATTTAGATTTAAAGGCAAGAATGTATTGATTACTTTTATTGATTTGCCTTTTTCCATATCACCGGTTGTGGCAGGATTGATATTTGTTTTGCTCTTTAGTACGAGTCACGGGCTTTTTGCTCCGCTGCTTAATGCTTGGGGGATAAAGATTATTTTTGCCCAGCCGGGGATTATTCTTGCAACGCTGTTTGTTACTCTTCCTTTTGTAGCAAGGGAGCTGATACCGTTGATGGAAGCCCAGGGGACCGCTGAGGAAGAGGCAGCATTGACCTTGGGGGCAAGCGGCTGGAAAACTTTTTGGCTTATTACGCTTCCCAATATAAAGTGGGCGCTGCTGTATGGCATTATGCTGACAACTGCAAGGGCAGCCGGAGAGTTTGGTGCGGTTTCCGTTGTGTCGGGACATATTAGAGGACTTACCAATACAGTTCCTCTTCATGTTGAAATTTTATACAACGAGTACAAATTTTCTGCCGCTTTTGCGGTGGCATCATTATTAACCCTTATTGCATTAATCAATTTAATTGTAAAAAACGTAGCCCATTGGAAGATACAGCAGCAAAGCAAAATGTAGGATTTCCAGGCGTTGTAATAAATTTGGGAGGATTGGTTATGAGTATTGAAATATGTAATGTTTCAAAAACATTTGATTCGTTTAAGGCATTAAACGATATAAGCCTTAGCATTCAGACAGGGGAATTGGTTGCCTTGCTGGGGCCGTCCGGTTCAGGCAAAACAACATTGCTTAGAATTATCGCCGGCCTGGAAACAGCGGACCAAGGCAGCATTATTTTTGACGGAGAGGACAACACAAGCAAGAGTACTCAGGACAGAAAAGTAGGATTTGTGTTTCAGCACTATGCTTTGTTTAAACATATGACGGTTTTTGAAAATATTGCTTTTGGCCTAAGGGTTAGGCCTTCAAAATTCAGGCCAAGCAAGGAAGCTATTAAGAAGAAGGTGCATGAGCTGTTGGAGCTCGTAAAGATGGAAGAATTGGCAAACCGCTATCCTTCGCAGCTTTCCGGTGGGCAGCGCCAGAGAATTGCGCTGGCAAGGGCCTTGGCTGTAGAACCGAAGGTTTTGCTTTTGGATGAACCTTTTGGGGCATTGGATGCGAAAGTAAGAAAAGATTTGCGAAGATGGCTGAGAAAACTGCATGATGAATATCCCATCACCAGTGTTTTTGTAACCCATGACCAGGAAGAGGCTCTGGATGTGGCCGACAGGATTGTAATCCTAAATCAGGGTAAAATTGAGCAAATAGGTACACCGGAAGAGGTGTACGACAATCCGGCCAATCCTTTTGTGTACAACTTTCTGGGCAATGTGAATTTGTTTCACGGAAGAATACATAACGGAAAAGTTGAATTGGGTTCATCTGCCCTGGGTTCGGATAGCGGTCAGGGCAAAGATATAGTAAGTTACACCCGCCCCCATGATATTGAGATTAAGCTTGAGCCTGAAGGAAAAGAATTTATCGGCTCGCAGATTACTTTTATAAGGCGGTGGGGCCTGTTGTCAAAATTGAATTGGTGAGATTGGACAACGGAGAGTATATTGAAGCTGAAATTAGCAAGGAAACTTACAGAAAACTTGGGCTTAATGAAAGGCAAACTGTTTACGTCAGACCCAGGGATTTTAAAGTTTTTATTCCCGAGGACTACGTAATTTAATAGAAATATATGTAAAGGGGAAGAAGTAATGGCGCAATTGGATTTAGAAAAATTAAACAAAGAATATTCCGACAAAAATCCTGAAGATATCATTAAGTTTGTTGTGGAACACATAGGCATTGAGAAAGTCGCATTGGCTTCAAGTCTTTCTATTGAAGACCAAGTGCTGACGGATATATTGCTTAAAATCAATCCAAAAGCAAGGGTGTTTTTCCTCGACACAGGAAGGCATTTTCAGCAAACCTATGACCTAATGGACGAAACTATGCAAAGGTATAAATTTCATTATGAAGTTTATGCTCCGGAAAGTAATGAATTGGAGCAAGCCGTTTCGGAATACGGTCCCAATTTCTTTTACGAAAGCGTTGAACTTAGAAAAAAGTGCTGTGAAATAAGAAAGGTAAATCCGTTAAAAAGAGTCTTGGGCACAGTGGATGCATGGATTTGTGGCTTAAGGAGAGAGCAATCTCTTACCCGTCAGGAATTGAATATTTTTGAATGGGATGCTCTCCATTCAATTTATAAAATAAACCCCATTGCTTTTTGGTCTGAAGATAGAGTGTGGGAATATATCAAAAAATATAACATTCCGTACAATTACCTTTATAATAAGGGTTTTCGAAGCATTGGATGCCAGCCGTGCACCAGGGCGGTAAAGCCCGGAGAGGATGTCCGCAGCGGCAGATGGTGGTGGGAAGACCCTGAAAAAAAAGAATGCGGGCTGCACGCAAGAGTGGGGGGAACGGTATGAATCACTTGGATAAATTGGAAGCACAGAGTATTTATATACTAAGAGAAGCTTACAGAGAGTTTAAAAATATATGCATGCTATGGTCCATAGGTAAGGACAGTACTGTACTTCTTTGGCTGGCAAGAAAAGCTTTCTTTGGACATGTACCGATACCTTTGGTACATATAGACACCCATTATAAAATACCTGAAATGATAAAGTACAGGGATGAACTTGCACTGAAATGGAAGCTGACCATGATATACGGAGAAAACAGGGAGGCCCTGGCACAGAAGAAAACTTTTCCCGACGGAAATGCGGACCGCTTGACATGCTGTCAGTTATTAAAATCCGAAGCTTTGAAGCATACCCTTTCCGGTGAATGGAACCGTTATGTTTTGGACCACAAGACCGGAAAATATGTTTTGGATACCAACAGGGAAAAGTATACGGGAGTTATTGTGGGTGTAAGGGCCGATGAAGAGGGAAGCCGGTCAAAGGAAAGATATTTCTCGCCAAGAGACAAGGAAAATGACTGGGCTGTAGAAGACCAGCCTCCGGAGTTTTGGAATCAGTTTAAGACCGACTTTGCACCGGGTACCCATATCAGAATACATCCGCTCCTTGACTGGACGGAACTTAATATCTGGGAATACATAGAAAGAGAGAACATACCAATTACATCCCTGTATTTTGACCGGGGAGACGGAAAGCGTTACAGATCCTTAGGATGCTATCCATGTACTTTTCCTGTGGAGTCGACAGCCAAGAATGTTAGTGAAATTATTGAAGAATTAAAAAGCGGCAAGTTTGCAAACATAGCAGAAAGGTCGGGACGGGCACAGGACAAAGATGACGGCGGCGGACTTGAGACTTTGAGAAGAGGGGGGTACATGTGATATGGACGCAAGAGAACAAATGAACATTGTAATCGTTGGACATGTAGACCATGGGAAAAGCACCGTTATAGGAAGGCTTCTTGCAGATACCGGCTCTCTTCCCGAAGGAAAGCTTGAGTCGGTTAAGGAGTATTGCAGAAAGAATGCCAGACCTTTTGAGTATGCATTTTTGCTGGACGCATTGAAGGATGAACAGGCACAGGTATTACCATTGATACAGCAAGATGTTTTTTCAAGACAAGCAAAAGGGACTACATTATTATTGACGCACCGGGACATGTTGAGTTTTTAAAGAACATGGTTACGGGAGCATCCCGGGCGGAGGCTGCCCTTTTGGTAATAGATGCAAAGGAAGGCATAAAGGAGAACTCCAAACGCCACGGACATATTGTTTCTATGCTGGGAATCAAACAAGTGGTTGTTTTGGTTAATAAAATGGATTTAGTGGATTTTAGCAAGGAAGTTTATGAAGCTATTATCTCAGAGTTTGGGGAATTTTGCAAAAAGTTAATATTAAGCCCATTAATTATATCCCCATCAGTGCCTTCAACGGAGATAATATTGCCCAAAAATGCCCAAATACTTTGTGGTATGAAGGTCCCACTGTTTTAGAACAGTTGGATGGGTTTGTGAATAGAAAGGAGAACCGTCAGCTTCCGTTCCGTATGCCTGTACAGGACATTTACAAGTTTACTGAAGAAGGCGATGACCGAAGAATTGTAGCAGGTACAATTATAAGCGGAGCAATTAATGTGGGGGATGAGGTTGTCTTTCTTCCTTCAAACAAGAGGTCGGTAATAAACAGTATTGAGGGATTTAATGTAAAGCCCAGGAATACGGCCTATGCAGATGAAGCAATAGGAGTAACGCTAACCACGCAAATTTACATAAAACCTGGAGAACTGATGGTGAAAGCAAACGAAAAGCAGCCGTCAGTGAGCTCTCGCTTTAGGGCGAATATATTCTGGGTGGGTAAGGCTCCGCTAATAAAAAACAAAAACTATAAATTAAAAATCGGTACGATGAAGATTGGAGTAAAGCTGATTGAAATATCAAGTATTATTGATGCTGCGGAGATGAATATTGATACCTTCAAAGACCAGGTTGAAAGGCATGATGTGCAGAGTGTATTTTTGAAACTGCAAAACCTATTGCCTATGATGTTATTTCCGACGTTGAACAGACAGGAAGGTTTGTAATTGTAGACAACTATGAGATATCCGGCGGAGGAATTATCTTAGAAGCGGTTCCGGATACAGACAGCAGCCTGCTTACCCATATCCGGGAAAGGGAATTTTTGTGGGAGAAAAGCTTGATTTCTGAGGAGCAAAGAAAAAATGCCTATGGACATAAGGCAAAGTTTATAGTGATTACCTCAGGCAGTGAAGGAAAAGAAAAAGATATCCAGAATGTCGGAAGACAATTGGAAGAGCGGCTTTTCAACATGAAATTCAAAGCATATTACCTTGGAGTTTCAAGTATATTGCACGGACTCGCATCGGATGTGGCAAACAGCTATGAGGATAGAGACGAGCATATAAGACAAATTGGAGAACTGGCAAGAATATTTACGGATTCGGGCCAAATATTTATAACAAGTATATTCAATCTGGATGATTATGAGGCCAAGAAACTAAAGCTTTTAAACCAGCCCAATGAAATTATAGTGGTTAATATTGGACAGACGCCTTTTAATAATTTTGTGCCTGACGCAAATATAGAGAATACAGAGGATGCGGTTGAAGCTGTGTGTGATTTATTAAAACGTCAAGAAATTATACTTGAATATTATATATAGAATATGGGGGTTTTATAAATGACAATTAAAGTGAATGGTAAGGATGTATCACTTGAAAAAGAAGTTACAGTAAAAGAACTTCTAGAAATCCAAAAGGTGGAAATGGCTGATTATGTAACAGTACAGATAAATGATGAGCTGCTGGACAGAAAGGATTTTGAAACTCTGACCGTGAAGGAAGGCGACGTTGTAGAATTCCTTTATTTCATGGGAGGCGGCGCACTATGAACTTTACCAACGAGCAGATGGAGAGATATTCCAGACATATTATTTTAAAAGATGTTGGGGTGAAGGGGCAAAAAAAGCTCCTGCAGTCCAAGGTTTTGATTGTTGGAACAGGCGGCCTTGGAGCACCTGCTGCCATGTTTTTGGCCGCTGCAGGGGTTGGAACAATAGGTCTTGTGGATTTTGATGCAGTGGAGCTTTCAAATCTTCAAAGACAGATTATTCACCTGACCAAAGATGTGGGAAAACCCAAGGTTATTTCGGGAAAAGAAACCATCAATGAAATGAATCCCGATGTTGATGTTGTTACTTATAAAGAGTGGGTAAGTTCGGCCAATATAAGGGATATTATTAAGGACAGGGATTATGATTTTATTATAGACGGCACCGACAACTTTCCTGCAAAGTTTTTAATAAATGATGCCAGCGTTCTTATGGGAAAACCCTTTTCCCATGCGGGAATTATAAGGTTCCAGGGCCAGACCATGACCTATGTTCCGGGAGAAGGTCCATGTTATAGATGTATATTTGAAAATCCTCCGCCACCGGATAAAGTTCCCACATGCAAACAGGCCGGTGTGTTGGGCGTAATGGGTGGAATTATCGGAACTATTCAAGCAACGGAGGCTATTAAATATATACTTGGCATTGGTGAATTGCTTACAGGATATCTTCTTACCTATGATGCATTAACGATGGAGTTTAGGAAGATTAGATTGCCAAAGAATAAAAGGTGTCAGGTTTGCGGTGAAAATCCTACTATAAAGGAGCTTATAGATTACGAACAGGCAGTGTGTGATTTGAAATCTTGATGGGTGTCGGAGGTGGCCAGTTATGATTGTTATGACAAAGGAACAGTACCGGGAGATACTTAAACATTCCCGCAATGCTTTGCCTAATGAAGCCTGTGGGCTTTTGGGCGGCAGGATAGAGAATGGTGTAAAATATGTTGAGAAGGTATATCCGTTAAAGAACATAGATGAAAGCCCGGAACATTTCTCCATGAACCCTAAGGAGCAATTTGCAGCAGTTAAAGATATGAGGAGCAACGGTTGGGAGCTTTTGGGCAATTTTCACAGTCATCCGGCAACACCGTCCCGCCCGTCTGAAGAAGATATAAGGCTTGCCTTTGATCCGAAAGCAAGTTACTTGATATTATCGCTAAAAGACAATACACCGGTGCTAAAGAGCTTTAATGTTTCATCAGGGCAGGCGGCTGAGGAAGAATTATCTATTGTGGGGGAGGAAGCATAGTGGCAAATGTGGATTATAAAGAGCTGAAAAAAGGCGGATTTATGAAGCAGGTTGACAAGGACCGCTTTTCACTGCGCTTAAGAATTGTTGGAGGTCAAATAAAAGCGGAGCAACTTGCAAAGGTGAATGAAATAGCGGAAAAGTACGGTGCAGGATATGTTCATTTGACTTCAAGGCAGAGTATTGAAATTCCGTTTATCAAGCTTCAGGATATTGATGCTGTTAAGAAGGAGCTTGCAGAAGCTGGTTTGCAGCCCGGTGCATGCGGACCGAGGGTTAGAACAATTACTGCATGTCAAGGGTCTGTCATTTGTCCCAGCGGCCTAATTAATACAACGGAGCTTGCCAAGGAATTTTATGAAAGGTACTATGCCCGTGAATTACCCCATAAGTTTAAGTTGGGTATTACCGGATGCAGAAATAATTGCCTGAAGGCTGAGGAAAATGACCTTGGGGTTAAAGGCGGAATGAAGCCTGATTGGGTTGAGGATAAATGTATTTACTGCGGATTGTGCCAGGCAGTTTGTCCGGTTAAAGTCATTGAGGTGAAAAAGCAGGAAAAAGAGTTGGCTTTTAATGAAAAAGACTGCATCTATTGCGGCAAATGCGTTAAGGTGTGCCCTACAAGTGCATGGGAAGGCAAAGGTGGGTTTATTGTGTATTTTGGCGGATTGTTTGGCAATAGAATAGCAATCGGAAGGCAGCTTTTGCCTATTATTTTCTCAAAGGAAGAACTGCATAAGGTTATTGAAGCAACTTTGGCGTTTTTTGAGGAGCATGGAAAACCCGGCGAAAGATTTGGGAATACGTTGGACAGAGTAGGCTGGGACTTGTTGAAAGACAGGCTTGTTGGATTGTTGGAAGCGGTGTGATTATTGAGTATTATATGTGGATAAAAGAACCGCTTGGAATGGAGGAATAGATGTGAGTAATTTTAAAGCAAATGGTTTTGTGGATATTACTGATGTTGTTTGCCCCATGACTTTTGTGAAGGCAAAGGTTGCTATAGAGGAACTTGAGGAAGGACAAATTCTTGAAATCAAGATGAATGAGGGAGAACCTATTTTGAATGTGCCTAGAAGCTTCAAGGAGGAGGGGCATAAAGTGCTTGATGTTGTGAATAATGAGGATGGTACATTTACTGTTTTTGTGGAAAAGGGTAAAGAGGATTGAAATGAAAGTGGATGGATATGCAGGCTCTTGCGGCTTTTGGAATCTCAAGCCGTAAGAGCCTTTACGTTATGTGTAGTTAAGAGCCAATGCTTCTAAACCATCAATCAAGCTTGTGATCCGTATAATACTCCACGTAGTTTAGGCATAACGTAACCCGGAATCGAACATAGATTCTTTAGATCCTACGTAGTTAAAGTGCAATGTCACATGAAGCTGATTCAAATTCAATTTTATCCCGCTTTACATCCCGCATAGTTAAGGCATAACGTTCAGGAAAAGGAGAAGGCGTAACATTCCTATTGCTCTTTACATCCCGCATAGTTAAGGCATAACGTTCAGGAAAAGGAGAAGGCGTAACATTC
>NZ_BAVR01000057.1 GCF_000521465.1 Acetivibrio straminisolvens JCM 21531 | reverse complement strand
TATGGATACGGACACAAAGATAGTAGTAATAATCCATAATGATTTCTCCTTTCACATTAAACATAGTTACCTGCTATACATAATATTCAAAAAAGGAGAATTATGTTACTTTAGTTACTGCGGAGCTTTAACCAGACGTATTGTATATCTTGTTGTGAGGTCAGGAGAACAATTGATTTCAAAGAGCTCTGGGGCTTTGTAATCCCTAGGAAGTTTGTCCGGAGAAAATTTTATATTGTATACACCTGAAGGGAGCTTAAATACAGCAATACCTTCTTCGTTGGTGACGGAGAAAAACCTGTCGGGATTACGGGATACTTCTGTGTTTTTTAGAGGTGTAGCCCCTGATACATTCGCAGAAGGAGTGGGCTCGTCAGTGTGCGCGGGATTTTGCACGCTGTCAACGTAAAGTTCAATACCTTTTACGGGAAGGTTGTTTTCATCCAGTACTTCAATTTCGGCAATTCCGTTGTTTTGGGTTAATGCCCTGTTTTTATCGAGATTAACTGTAAGCATGGTTGTTCCCACTGATTTTAATTCGTAGAAAAATGGAGAAGGCAGAATGTAATCAGTGCTTCCGCTCATTGGAGAAAATACCAGGTGGAAAGTTCCCTTTCCCAGTGTAAATTTGACAGTGCCATTTTCATCGGTTATGCCTGCAATATTATGGTATTTTTCAGGGTTGTCAGTTTTGCCGTTTATGCTTATTTGAATACCCGAAACCGGAGAATCGTCTTCTGCGTCAATAAGTTTAATCTGAAGGGTGTAAATTGTATCGTCTTTTGCAGATATTATTTCTGTATAGGAATTTGAATTTGTCAGCTTTGATATTAAATTTGAAAAATTATTCGATTCAAACTCTTTCTTAAAGGAGTACAGTTCAAAACAAAGAAATGAAAGGGAAAAAAGCAATAGTACCGTTATTGCAGTGTATCCCAATATTTTTTTGTATTTAGTTGAAAGATTTAATTTAAATATATTTACAGAGCTAAATTTATCCGCAGTGCCGTTAAATGACAAAACCAAAAAGGACAATACCGTCATGAGGATGCCTGAAGCCATACAAAACACAAGTAGAGGGACGAGGCAGTCCTGAACGTAGGATAGAAGTACTTCGGATTTAAGCGGAATGGTCATGGAAAGCATATATACATTCCCGGGAAGTATTTTGTAGGAATATACCAGACAGAATATGGCTGTTATAATATTTAAAATACTGCAAGTCATTAATAACCCAAATAACCATCTAAGTATTTCTTTGATGTTTCTCTGAAATAACAGTGCTATTAGAAACAACAGTGCCAGAAGCAATACGCAAAATACCGGTGCAAAATCTATGATGAAATAAATCAGCTTGATAAGAAGCAGCATATTTAAAATATCACTGCGATTTATTGACAAAAGTATTGCATTGAGATTGACCCGCTTTATTTTGCTTAAGACATACTCGGAATTTGAAGTATCGGGGATGCTGTCTAATGAATCTTCTGTTGTCTCCATTGGGTTTTGTGGAGACGCTGAATCGGCGTCAATAATGATATCGGGCAAAAGCTTTTTTCCCCGCTAAAGTATTTGAACAGGCCGTCAACTATCGTATTAAGGTTTATTTTTACCATTTGGGGCGAAATGGAGTCTTGGAGCATGACAAATATTTCCTTTTGCTGGTCGCTAAGCTGTGGCGACTGACTGCTTAAATTTATAAATATGCCGTGTATTAGATTATTAATTTCACTTTCAACTTCATTATAGATATTATTTTTTTCGAACAATTTCTTATGAAAATCGGAGGTCATAACGGAGGAACCAAGGTTTATCGACATCAGCCAGAGAAACAGTATGATTCCTGCAAGAGAGGATGTTATAAATAATACAATGTTTTTTGAGTATTTATATAAGCTGTTCATGACATCCTCCTTATAATGAATTATAATGCTTGCACCAATATAATTATTATCCGTACAATATTATATCATTAATGCAGCCAGAATTGATTCGGGAAAATATGGCTGTTTAGTTGTTGTTTATACTTCAGCTGCTTGTATATAATGGTAATGATTTGTATAATAAATTTATAGAACGATATTTGAAATAATGGTTCGCTATATGTTAGCCCGAATATAAAGCTAATAAGAAACTTCTATATAAAATTTTCTAGAGAAGTTTTTTGCAGTAGAGAATTAATTGTAAATAGATGGCGGGAGGACTATATGAAAGCATCTGAATTAAAAGAATACGTAATTGGTCTATTTGATGAAGACAAGATATTTCACATTATGATGCATGGGATTTTATATATGGAATGAAAGATTATTGTATTGACAATCTCAAAAAATACAATATATCGCATTTTTATATTCATATGCCATTGGATGATGCGGACTTTAATAAAAGGGGGGCACAAAATGTCTATAATAGAAACCGATAGATTAATGAATATCTTTCTAAAGAACAAGTAGTAAGATATGAGCCATACGGTGTTTTTACAGAAGAAGATTGTAAAAATGAAGCCGTTAAACGTTCATCAAATAAAGCCTTTTGGGCTGTATGCTTAAAAGCCAATAATAAATTGATAGGCAATGTTTATTTTAATCAACAGGAGCCAAAGGAATTTTTAAACTGGGAGATTGGATACGTTTTTAATCCTCAGTATTATGGTAACGGATATGCAACGGAAAGCTGCCGGGCAGTTATCGATTATGGATTCAAAAAGTTGAAGGCACGTAGAATAGTTGCTATGTGCAATCCGGAAAATATAGCATCATGGAAGCTGTTGGAACGCTTAAATATGAGGAGAGAGGGACATTTACTTAAGAATATATTTTTTAAGCGGGATGAGAAGGGAGAATGCATTTGGGTTGATACATATGAATATGCAATCTTAATAGATGAATGGTATGGTTTATAGGAATTAAAAGGAGAAAGAAATATGAAAGAAAACTATCCGTTTCGATTTGACGAAGCAACCGGTACTGCTTATGCATGGTTTATAAGAATGGAATATAGAGGAGGACAAGTTACTTCAGATTTAGAGCCAAAGCTGACTTTGTTTGAAGACAAATATTACGATGCATATCAAAGGGTGGGTAATGATACTTTTGCTGATTTACTTCGCAAAATGCGAAGCAACATACGCCAGTTTTTTCCGCCGGATGAAGTGAAAAAGCGCGAAACGTATCTTTGGTTCGAAAACGACGAGCTTGTCGGAAGTATCAGCATTAATCATAACGAAGAGGAAAACTGTTATGAAATTGAGAGATTGATGGTAGCTTTGCAGCATCAGGGTAAAGGTTATGGAAAAGAGTTATTGAATTTTGCTGTAGCAAAACTTCAGCAAACTCACCGTACGCAGATATTTTTGACGGTTGCAGCCTGCAACGAAAAAGCGGTTAGAATGTATGAAAAGTTTGGATTTGCTCCTGTTAGCGAGATAATGGAGGAATGGGAAGTTGAGGAAAATTATGAGGAGTATTTATTTCCATGAAGATGATAAATGATCAAGAGGATTCGCGGTTCAAAGATGTGCTTTGATGCAATGTAACCAAATAATAGGAAGAATTTTGCGATGCATTACAGGAAATATAAAAATAAGTGGGGGTTACAGCATGTTTCTCATAAAGCAAATAGATGACGATTATAGAAAAGAGGTTGTGAAACTGGCAATTGAAAACTGGAGTAGTTCAATTATTGTATCAAAAGGAAAGGTGCATTCATTTGAAGATTTACCGGGTTTCATTGCTTTGGAAAACTGTAGAATAATCGGTATAATAACATATTCCATAACGGATGATAGCTGTGAAATTGCTTCTCTTGATAGTCTGGTTGAAAATAGAGGAGTTTGAACACAGTTAATCAACCATGTAATAGAAAAGGCAAAAGAGTGCAAATGCAAAAGAGTCTGGTTGATAACTACGAACGATAATACCCGTGCGATTCGGTATTACCAGAAAAGAGGGTTCAATCTTTGCAATATATATTTAAACTCAGTAAATGAGGCTCGAAAAATCAAACCGCAAATACCTTTGCATGGTTATGACAATATTCCCATATTGCACGAAATTGAGTTTGAAATGTTATTGTGATTATAATAAAGGGATTGTTCAGGAAACTTATTTTAAAAATTTTGAGTTTGGGAGGTTTGATACATGAGTATTTTTAACGCATCTGATGGCGGGATTTTAAATGACTATATGCTTTTTTTCGATTGGCTTGACAGAATATTGAGCCAAGAGCTTCCAAAAGGGATTAAAGCTTTTAATTTTAATTTATATGAAGGGGCAGAAGGAACATATGATATTCAGCTAATAGGTTCGGATGAATTTGATGAAGATGATAGTGATTGGGCTTGCACAGATTTTTTTACCACAGGTGAAGATATATGCTTTATTAAAAGATCAAAAAATATTGAGTATTGGGAAGATGGTTTGAAATATATTACAGAAATTGTAATGCGATATCTTGATGAAGGTATCTATGTACACATCCTGAAGGGAGCAGATGCAGTTGGGATTGGATTTGTAGACGGCGATATAGATATTATATATTGCTCAAAGACTGTATAAGAATATTGAGGTTTGAGGAGGATTGAGTTGTATTAACGATACGGAAGGAGAACATCAATATGATAACAAGAAAACCGACCTTAGATATGCTTGAAGAATGGAAATCTATTTGGAAGCAGTATAAAGATATACTAAAACCGAATAGAAAATCGGGAAAGGAATTGATTGAGTATCTGCAAAATAAATATATCTTGACTGAGATAGATGAAAAAAGAGCTGCTGATATAATCATTTATAATGTTACTATGAATGAAGTTTATGCAGAAAAACTTCCCGCCGGTAAAACCCCAATTCCGAGAGCTTTTTACCTTGAGAACGCAGGCAATGGCGAAATTTTTTATAGGGACGAAAATAAAGACCCTAATAGTATTTGGAGTGGGGATATTACTAGGATTTTTGTCGGTATTGACGAAGTGACAGGTTTTTTTACCGTAGAAGGAAGTACGATGCTTTGGGACGAAATATGTGCTTTTCAAGGACTTGACGAAAAAGACCTCCAAAATTTTGCTTGTGTTGCACAATATATTAATGCGCTAAAAAGGTTTGATTTATTGAAGGATATATTACCCGACTAAAATGAGAATAACCCAATGATAAAAGTATAAAGCCGCCACTTTTTGTGATTTTTACAGTTCATGGCGGCAATTGTGAACTATCAAGTGTGAATTATCTTTAGACTTTCATGAGTTTAATTTTTTACTGCATCTCCGGCTTGAACCGTTCTAATAAGAACAGCGTAAAAAGAATGCGGATAAAGATGGAAACGATGTATACTGCCTTTTCCCTTCAAGACACCTTCCGTGAACAAGGAAGATGTGAATGAGGTGGTTTCAGCACCTTCACGGTTTACAAGCCATATGTTTTCCTTGCCTTTTATAAACTCTTTAACATCCGAACCGTAGTATCCATTAGTTGAAAAAGCTTCATATCCGCTATATCCTTCGAAACCGTCAGGCAAGTATAGATAATGCTTGTTGTCGGGGTAATAGTAACAAAATGTTCCGAAGGTATGTTCGTCGGTATGAATAAAAACATCTTCAGAAGTTACACTTTCGTTAACAAAATCGCACACTTCTTTCATTGGACCGTTAAATCTTTCTGTAACGATTATTTGGTTTTGTGAAATTGAAACAAACAGTAGTGCCAAGCAAGCAAATATTGAAGCCCCTTTGCTATTTAACATGGATATTCCGTATACAAAGGATAGAATAAACACTCCTGTTACCGGGAATATATATCTTTCTACCAAAAGAGGTCTGATTATATAGGATAGAACAATTGCACTTATCAGGGTTAATGAATATACTAATAATGCCAATAAAGACATTAACCCTTCCTTTTTGCGCTTTATGATAGACAATACCAATCCCCATAGTATGAGCACCGCTGCAACAAAGAGAAATATCTCGGCAGTTCTAAATTTCAAAAACTTGGCCTGAACGGATACGCCAAGGTCTGCCAGAGAACATCTTCTGTGATAGGGGGTATCCAGAAGGATTTAGAAACCCTTTTTGCCTGATTGAACAATATAAAAATCCATGGTAAATAGCATAATACCACTGCGCCTGCAGTAATTAGATAGCTTGTCAAATTCTTTTTATCTTTTTTTATTATAAATCCTAAAAGCACCCAAGCAAAAAGAAGTACATTTAAAATAGTAACGGCGAGCAGTGCATAATAATGGGTAAAAGCGGATGCCAGTGTAGTAAGTCCAAACTTAATCCAATCGGATGTTTTGCCCTGTTGTATTGCAAGATAGCCATACAAAGCACTGGCTGTAACAAAGAAAGCTGCCCATGTATACATTCTGGTTTCTTGCCCTATTGATACGCTTATGGGTGCTGCAATTACGCAGAATGTGTATATCATGCCTGTAAATTTGCCGAAAACACGCCTTACCGGTCCTGTACCAAGGGCTGCCAATGCCAATACTCCCAGTACCGATAAAAGTCTTAATGCCGTTTCTGAGCGTCCAAATACGGCGCTAAAAATCTTGAGCATTATAAAATATAAAGGCGGGTGACTGTCAGCTGCAGTGATTCTGATAATATCAGGGATTGAATGATTGATAATGGCAGCAGAATAAGACTCATCATACCACAAAGTTTCATGACCGATTCCTATTGTAAGACACCAAAATCCTGCCAGTAACATGACGGTCCAGAGGATAATTGATTTGTAATCAATTTTGGAAATCTTAGAATTCATGGGAAGTATCATCTCCTTTATGTGGGAATCTACATAAGCCAGCATTTTGTAAATCCCTGTAAATTTTAACCTTCATTAAATTTATTATACCATAAAAATGTAAAACATGATAAAGATAATTTTCCATGCTTTCCATACAAAAAATATGGCTATTAACATGCGTGTATGTTATAATAAAAATAAGCAATTCTATATAATACTCAATAATACTCAGCTTTTTTACATTTAGAACGACAGATTTTTGAGCCATCGTTTTTTGTAAATCAGTTCTGAAAGACAGTATTTTATAATTAATTCAGTAATATATATGAAAATATGAAACTAATACAAGGGTCAACCATATAAAATAATATCTTAGATTCCACTTATTTTTTATTTGGAATTTGGTGATGGCATCAATCTTATAAAGGGTTGAAGAAGCTTTGGTCATGAAAATGGTAGCATTTTTAACGAATATTCCAGGAAAGAGGGGGAATAAAATATGGAAAAACGAGATTTCTCAAGCATTATACGCAAGGATAGGGAAGAACACAAGAGCAAAAAATTTGAAGGAACTTTCCTTGAGTACCTCGACATTGTGAAAGAAAACCCAGAGATTACGATGCTTGCTCACCAAAGGATGTATCAGCTCATCACAGAGCCGGGTGTAACTGTAATTCGGACCGATGAAAATCCCAGACTTCGAAGGATTTATGGAAATGATGTTATAAAAAATATAAATTTTTTGATGATGAGTTTTTCGGAATCGATAAAACAATCATGAAAATCGTGAGATATTTCCATTCGGCTGCTATGGCGGGAGAAGAAGCAAGACAGGTGCTTTACTTGGTGGGACCGGTCGGTGCAGGTAAGTCATCATTGATGGAAGCTTTGAAACGTGCACTGGAAATGAGTCCGCCAATTTATGCATTGAAAGGATGCCCTATGAGGGAAGAACCTTTGCATCTTGTACCTAAGCATTTGAGAAAGGAATTTGAAGAAATATTGAATGTAAGGATAGAAGGGGATCTGTGCCCTGTTTGCCGTTATAGACTTAAAAATGAGTTTAACGGAGAATATGAAAAGTTTCCTGTTGAGACAGTGGATTTTTCCATTAGGTCAAGAAAGGGTATCGGCGTAGTACCGCCTGTTGATCCGAACAATCAGGATACGTCAGTTCTCATAGGCAGCGTCGACATATCCAAGATAGACATGTATCCTGAGGATGACCCTAGAGTCCTTTCGTTAAACGGTGCATTCAATGTTGGAAACCGCGGTATTGTTGAGTTTATAGAAGTGTTTAAAAATGAGACAGAGTACCTGCATACAATGATTACGGCAACCCAGGAAAAGTCGATTCCGTCTCCCGGAAAAGGTTCAATGATATATTTTGACGGTATAATTCTGGCCCACTCCAATGAGGCGGAATGGAACAAGTTTAAATCGGACCACACAAATGAAGCAATACTTGACAGAATTGTAAAAATTGAAGTTCCGTATTGTTTGGAACTTAACGAAGAAATAAAGATATATGAAAAAATACTAAAGAAGAGTAAGTTTGATGCCCACATAGCACCTCACACCATTGAGATTGCTTCAATGTTTGCAATACTGACAAGACTTGCGCCGTCAAACAAGGTGGACCCAATAACCAAGCTTAAGATATACAACGGCGAAGAAGTAATTGAAAAGGGTATGACCAGAAAAGTGGATATTTTCGAACTCAAGGAAGAGGCACCTAGAGAAGGAATGACCGGTATTTCCACCAGGTTTATCATGAAGGTGCTGGACACAACTCTGTCGGAATCGGATCATAACTGCATTAACCCAATATCAGTTATGGAGACACTGGTTAAATCGGTAAAGGAGCTGGCAATCAGTGATGAAGAAAGGGAAAGATATCTGAGGTTTGTGCAGGACAGTATAAGAAAAGAGTACAACAAGATTTTGGAAAAGGAAATTACAAAGGCATTTATTCACGGTTATAGAGAACAGGCAGAAAGCCTCTTTAACAACTATCTTGACCATGCCGAGGCCTTTGTAAACAAAACAAAGATAAAGGACAGGAACACAGGAGAAGAGCTTGAGCCGGACGAAAAGTTCCTAAGATCCATAGAGGAGCAAATAGGAATTACCGATACTGCTGCAAAGGGATTTAGAGCCGATGTTACGGCATATATGTTCTATGTTTTGAGAAATGGCGGCAAGCTTGACTTTAACAGTTACGAGCCATTAAAGGAAGCTATCGAAAAGAAACTTACAGCATCGGTCAAGGAGCTTAGCAGAGTTATTACACAGGCAAAGGTAAGGGACAAAGAGCAGAGCGAAAAGTACGATACAATGGTTGAAGAGATGAAAAAGAACGGATATTGCGACCATTGCTGCAATGTTATATTGAAGTATGCAGCAAACAACTTGTGGAAGGATTAAACCCCTTAATCCTGCAAAAATCAAACCGGGGGGTGAGTGTTGTGGCAATTTTCAGGGAATACATGAGCAGCGGCAAAGACAGAGCTGCTGAAGACAGGCGGCGCCACAGGGAATTGGTTGAAGAATCTATAAAAAAGAATATAGGCAATATCATTGCAGAGGAAAGTATCATAGGACAGAGCAAGGACAAAAAAATAAAAATACCTATAAGAGGTATTAAGGAATATCAGTTTATATACGGAAAAAACGGTCCTTCGGTTGGTTCTGGGGATGGGACGGAGAAGCGCGGAGAAAAAATCGGTGAGGAGAAGGCAGGCAAAAAAGGGCAGGGAGCAGGGCAGGCCGGAAATCAGGAAGGGGAAGAAATTTACGAGACAGAGATTACAATTGAAGAACTCATCAATTATCTTTTTGACGATTTGAACCTTCCGGATATAGATAAAAAGAGGATTGCAGAACAGGAATCCATCAGAAGCTATAAAAACCTCGGTTATCAGCGAAAAGGGATACCTCCGAGACTTGCAAAGAAGCGTTCCGTTATTGAAAAAATAAAAAGAAAGCAAGCGTATCTAAGAAATAGCAGAGATTTGAACGATTCGGAAGAAATGGACGAAGAAGATGTTAATGTGCCGGAGACATCAGAGAACATCGGAAAGAGGTTTCCTTTCAGCGAGGATGATTTGAGGTACAGAAGGGTTAGAGAAGACCGCAAAAAGGACTTTAATGCGGTGGTTATCTGTATCATGGACGTTTCCGGTTCTATGGATCAGACAAAGAAATATCTGGCTCGAAGTTTTTACTTCCTGCTGTACCAGTTTATAAAATTAAAATATGCCAACGTTGATGTTGTTTTTATAGCTCACACTACCACTGCGAAAGAAGTCAGTGAAAATGAATTTTTTCATAGGGGTGAATCGGGAGGGACGTATATCAGCAGCGGCTATGAAAAGGCTCTTGAAATAATAGAGCAAAGATATAATCCCAACAGTTGGAATATATATGCATTTCACTGCAGTGACGGCGATAACTGGTCTGAGGACAATAAAAAGGCTGTAGAACTCGGACTTAAGCTTTGCGATGTTTGCAATCTGTTCGGATACGGTGAAATAGTGCCGGGATACTATTCTTCCGGAAGTACTATAAAAAATGAGTTTCAGAGAAGTATCAAAAGAGAGAATTTTTCCGTTATCACAATGACCAATAAGGATGATGTGCTTCCGGGATTAAAGAAGCTCCTTGAAAAAGAAGGGGAGTAACGGACATAAATGGGGGTGAAGAGATGACTGAATACAGTATGCAGGAACTTATGGAATGGAATGAGAAAATAGAAGAAATTGCCCGTGCCGAAGGCCTTGACTATTATGAGCAAGAATTTGAAATATGCAGCTACGAGGATATGATTGCTTATGAAACCTATGTAGGTATGCCTTCGCACTACCCTCATTGGAGCTATGGAAAAAGCTATGAGAGAACCAAAACCCTTCACAAGTACAATTTGACCGGATTGCCTTATGAGATGGTCATAAACTCGGACCCGTGCATAGCCTATCTTATGAAAGACAATACTCTGCTTTTGCAGATACTAACGATAGCACATGTTTACGGTCATAATGACTTTTTTAAGAACAACCGGCTTTTTAGACTTGGCACCAGGGCCAAAGACACGGTAGAGATGTTTAAAAACCATGCCAATAGGATCAGGGAATATATTCAAGACCCGGGAATAGGTTATGCAAAAGTTGAAAAGATACTTAATGCCGCCCATGCCATTAAGTATCAGGTATCCCGTAATATCGGCGTAAAAGTGCTATCCCAGGAAGAGAAAAGGAAGAAGTTGCTGGAAAGGTACAGAAGGCCTAAAAGTGAGTACCCTCTTTTAGAACCCAAGTCGAAAGATGAGGAATTGCCTCCGGATTTTAAGAAAATTCCTGTTGAACCCGAAGAGGATATGCTTTTGTTCTTTATGAATTACAGCAAGCTTACTGAGTGGGAGCGCGATATTTTAAGCATAGTCAGAGATGAAACGCTGTATTTTCTTCCACAGATTGAGACCAAGATAATGAATGAAGGATGGGCAAGCTTCTGGCATTATAATATTTTAAACAAGCTAAATCTTGAGCAAGGGCTTCATTTTGAGTTTTTAAAAAGGCACAATCAGGTTATAAGACCCCTCTTAGGACAGTTGAATCCGTATTACATCGGATTTAAGATATTTGAAGACTTGAGTAAAAAGTATGAAGACAACCCGAAGAAAATATTTGAAGTAAGAGAAGTTGAAAGGGATCAATCTTTTATAAGAAAATATCTTACCCGGGAACTTTGTGAGGAAATGAATCTTTTTGAATATACCAAGATTGGCAGTAGCTACATCATAACGGAAGTATCGGATGAAGAAGGTTGGAAAGGTATAAGGGATACCATAGCAAACAGCGTGGGCCTTTCCAGCATACCTGTTATTAAAGTGTCTGAATGGGTGCAAAAGGATAATACATTGTTTTTGGAACATGAATACGATGGAAGGGAAATTGAATTAAGCTATGCTTATGAGACCATGAAGCATATTGTTGACCTTTGGGACGGAAAGGTTATGCTCAGTACAACTATTGACAATAAAAGAAAGCTTATTGTATGTGACGAACAGAAGAAAGTTGCTTTAATGGACGGGTAAATCGATTTAAACAGTTCTTTCCGACTATAAATTTAAGTCCGAAAGAACTGTTTTTTTTGGCGTTTTTTATCTGCATTTTTATTCTGGACATGGATTTGATGTAGGTATAAAATATTCTAATGTAGGCTTTTAAAAAAATAATTAAGGGGCAGGATGACTTTGGATAATGTTAGACATTCTGGGAGGTACCCATACTCTTTTATTCTATTTTATTCCTTGCTTTATATGGGTCTTGCTGTATTTGGGGTATTTATGCCTGTGTATCTGGAAGGCCTCGGCTATGACAATACAGACATAGGAACATTTCTTTCGATAAGCTCATTTGTAGGACTGTTTGCACAACCTATTTGGGGTGTCATAAGTGACCGGGCAAAAGCCAAGAATAATGTACTTAAAACCTTATTGCTGTTTAGCAGCTTTGCTATTCTGCTGTTTCGCCTTTCGGGAAATTATTATTATATCTTTGCGGTATTCGTTGTCTATGCCTTTTTTCAAACACCCATTACTCCAATAGGTGATGCGATAACATTGGAATACATTACTACCACTAAGTGGAAGTATGGTCCGATAAGGCTTGCCGGTGCATTGGGATATGCGGTTATGGCATTTGTTGGAGGGGCATTGACAAGAAAAAATATCAATGGGATTTTCATTATATGTTTTGTTATAGGTATTATGTCATTGCTGACGGCATTTAGGATGCCAACGGTAAAGGGACATCAATCAAACGGAAACAAGCTTTCCATCCTTGAGGTTTTTAAGAATAGGGAGCTTGTGCTGCTTTTGGGATTTACAGTTGTAGTTCATACTACCATGGGTTTTTATAATACTTTTTTTCCGATTTACTATAAAAACATGGGAGCCGATAATACTATTCTCGGATTGGCAGTATTTATCGGTTCAGCAAGCGAGATAATCTTTCTTCTCTTCGGGGACAAAATAATAAAACGGTTGGGGATTAAACTTACGCTGTTCGGTGCCGCATTTATAGCGGTAATAAGATGGGCAGGTCTGGGGATGATTGACAATATCTATTTAGTACTTGTACTTCAAATTCTTCACGGTTTTATGTTCATTGTTTTGGCCTATTCCATGGCAACCTATATTAATAATGAAGTACCCCCTGAGTTAAAGGCTTCGGGACAGACGGTAAACTCCGTTATAGGTCTGGGGATTTCCAGAATAATTGGAAGTACAGGCGGCGGTGCCGTAAGCGACTTAATTGGAATCAGGCAGGTATTCTTTTTGAATTCGGTTGTTGTTCTTGTTTCAATAATTGTTTTTGCTTCAATATTTTTTATAAGGTCAAAAAACAAAAACTAAAGTAAGCTTGTCTTTTACTGTCAAACTATGATACTATATCTTAGTGTAAGGTTAAATTTATGGTAATTAATAAAACAATAAATTTGGAAGAAAAATAAATATCATGCAATTATTCAAAACTATATCCTCAAGGAGGTTGAAAATGGACAATATATATGAAAAGGTGCGGGAAACGGCCTCATTTATCAAAGGGATAATAAAGGAAACGCCGCATATTGCCATTGTTCTCGGTTCGGGTTTGGGTCCTTTGGCAGACGAGATTGAAAACAGTATTGAGATTGATTATAAGGATGTACCCAACTTCCCGCTGACTACCGTTGAAGGACATGCCGGCAAATTTGTATACGGACATTTGGGAAACCGGCGCGTAATTGCCATGAAAGGGCGTTTTCATCACTATGAAGGATACGATGTCTCACAGATTGTTTTTCCCGTCAGAGTATTTAAAATGTTGGGAATAGACAATCTTATCGTCACAAATGCTTCCGGTGGAATAAATAAAAATTTCAAGCCGGGAGATCTGATGATTATTAAGGATCACATAAGTTTTTGCACCATCTCCTTTAAGAGGCAAAAATATAAATGAGTTTGGATTGAGATTTCCGGACATGTGCAAGGCATACAGCCCGAAGCTTATTGAAATGTGCAAAAAGGTTGCTTCGGATTTAGGAGTGGATGTAAAAGAGGGAATTTATGCTTTTGCCCAAGGACCCATGTATGAGACGCCTGCCGAGATAAGGGCTCTTGGTATATTGAGGGCTGATGCTGTCGGTATGTCTACGGTTCCCGAGGTTATTGCCGCAAGACATGCGAATATGAATGTATTGGGAATTTCATGCATTACCAATATGGCAGCAGGTATTTTAGACCAGCCGTTAACTCATGAAGAGGTTATGAAAACAGCAAAAGAAGCAGAAAATAAATTTACCTTATTGGTAAAAAAAGTAATATCCGTCTGGGAGGTATAAAGTATGAAAAGTGTTATTCGTGATATCAGCCTTGCAAAATCCGGCAAGCAGAAAATCAATTGGGTAAGGAAAAACATGCCGCTTTTAAGAAGCCTTGAGGAAGAGTTTTCAAAGACAAAGCCCTTTGACGGGATAAGGATAACGGTATCCGTCCATCTTGAGGCAAAAACTGCATATCTTGCGAAGCTCCTTGCCATAGGCGGTGGAGAAGTTTCAGTTACGGGAAGCAACCCATTGTCGACTCAGGATGATGTCGCTGCTGCTCTCGTAGAAGACGGACTTGATGTTTATGCATGGTATAATGCCACAGAAAAGGAGTTTAAGGAGCACTTGAACCTTGCATTGGGATGCAAGCCAAATATCATTATTGATGACGGAGGAGACCTTGTTCATCTGTTGCATACCGAAAGGACCGAGCTTCTGCCTCACGTGATGGGTGGATGCGAGGAGACGACTACAGGAGTTATAAGGCTTAAAGCGATGGAGAAAGAAGGGGTGTTAAAATTCCCCATGGTGGCAGTAAATAATGCCTACTGCAAATATTTGTTTGACAATAGATACGGTACGGGTCAGTCGGTGTGGGACGGTATAAACAGAACCACCAATCTCATCGTGGCCGGAAAAAATGTTGTTGTAGTAGGTTACGGATGGTGCGGCAAGGGTATTGCCTTGAGAGCTAAAGGACTTGGTGCCAGTGTTATTGTGTGTGAAGTTGACCCAATAAAAGCGGCTGAGGCTGTTATGGACGGATTTAAGGTTATGACTATGGAGGACGCAGCAAAGATTGGTGACTTGTTTATTACTGTAACCGGTTGCACCAGAGTGATACATCGCGACCATTTCAAGTTGATGAAGGACGGAGCTATATTGTGTAATGCCGGACATTTCGACGTGGAAGTAAGTGTGAAGGAACTGGAAGAAATGGCTGTCCGCAAGGAAGAACAGCGCAAAAACATTATGGGATACATGCTGGAGGATGGCAGGTGGATAAATATCCTTGCAGAAGGAAGGCTTGTAAACCTTGCTGCCGGCGACGGACATCCTGCGGAAATTATGGATATGAGCTTTGCTCTTCAGGCGCTTAGTGCAGAGTATGTGCTTAAGAACTATTCAAATCTCGGAAAAAAGGTTTTGGACGTGCCCGAGGAAATCGACAGAAGAGTTGCATTAATGAAGCTTAAATCCTGGGGAGTAACAATAGATGAGCTTACCGAGGAACAGAAAAAGTATCTCGACAGTTGGTGCTAGATAAATTGCAAATATGAGTTGCAATCGTATTTGTATGTAAAGGAGACTTGTATAAGTGAACATCTTGATTAAAAATGCCGGTGTTATTACCTGCAATGCCTCAAATGACGTATTGCATAATGCTTTTTTGGGCATAAAGGATGGTTATATTGATTTTATAGATACCGGGGAAGAGGCTTTGAGGGACTTTAGGGCAGACAGAGTCATAGACGCAAAAGGAAAATTGGTTATGCCGGGCTTTGTAAATGCCCATACCCACAGCGGAATGACAATACTTAGGAATTTTGCAAATGACCTTGCTCTGGAGGACTGGCTTTTCGGCAATGTGCTTCCTGTCGAAGAAAAGCTCACCCCGGAAGATATATATTGGGGTACGCTATTGGGAATAACTGAGATGATAAAGTCCGGTACCACCACATTTGCCGACATGTATCTTCACATGGAAGAGGTGGCAAAGGCTGTTTCGGAGACCGGTATAAGAGCGAATCTTTGCAGAAGTCCCCTTAAAGACAGCAATAAAAGTGCGGAAGATGCCGTTCGGTGTTTTGAGTATTTTAAAAAGTGGAACAACAGCTTTAACGGAAGAATAAAAGTCTATGTAGAAGTCCATTCGGTTTACCTTTTTGACGAGCCGTCACTTAAGATGTCGGCACAAGTTGCAAAACAGATCAATACAGGCATTCATATACATGTGCAGGAAACTCTAAAAGAGTGTGAAGACAGCATCAAAAAGTATGGTATGAGTCCTGCGGAAATTTGCTGTGAGACAGGGATTTTTGATGTTCCTGTAATTGCGGCACATTGCGTGCATTTATCCGACAGGGATATGGAAATAATCAAGGAAAAGGGCGTAAATGTAATTCACAATCCCACCAGCAATTTAAAGCTTGGCAGCGGAATAGCGAAAGTGGATGAAATGCTTAAAAACGGTATCAATGTGGCTTTAGGAACCGATGGCGCCGCAAGCAACAACAACCTTAACATGATTGAGGAAATGCATTTGGCTGCGCTGATACACAAAGGGGTTCATATGGATCCTACATTGGTTGATGCTTCCACTGCGTTAAAGATGGCAACTGTAAACGGAGCAAAGGCCCTTGGATTTGAAGGTGAGATTGGAGAAGTTTCAAAGGGTATGAAGGCGGATCTCATCCTTATAGATATGGATAAAGCCCATTTGTGTCCCGTAAATGATCCGGTTGCAGCTACGGTATATTCTGCACAAGGTTCAGACGTTGACACGGTAATAATTGACGGCAATATCGTTATGGAAAATAGAGAGCTTAAGACCATCGATGAGGAAAAGGTAAAGTTCAATGTAAAGGAAATAGCCAAAAAAGTCATGAAATAAAGTGAAAAAATAGAAAGTATTGGTCTTGACAAAATGATTTTTTGGAATTAATATTTTTATGTAAGTTAAATAATGTATAAATGCTGATGCCACCATGGCTCAGTTGGTAGAGCAGCGCATTCGTAATGCGCCGGTCGGCGGTTCGAGTCCGCCTGGTGGCTCCAGCCATTCGAACATAAGACGCTTGAATTTGTTCAGGCGTTTTTATTTGGCCTCTTGGAATGAAATGAAAGAGGCAAAAGCGAAGGGACTCGATGTCCCGAGCTTTTATTGGCCTCTTGGAATGAAATGGCTTCTATCTTTCATGGTAGTTTAAAGGGAACATAATAATAGTTATTGGCGTCTATAATAAAAAACAACAAAAATAGTGGAGGTTTTATTATGAAAAGAAAAGTTATTCAAACTTTTATTTTGCCGATAGCTTTAGCTTCAGTTTTTACTACTGCATCATTTGCCCAGACGATAGAGATAATGCCTGTATCGGCAACAGATGTGGAAGTGGTTCCGATAAGCTATCAGATGAAGCATTGGTCTGAGGTCTTTATAGACCAATTATCAAAAAACTACGATGTAAAAGATGTATTTGGCGGCAAGGATTTAAACTCTGCCATTGAAGCAACGGATTTTCAGAACTTAGCAAAACTTGTGTTGGATAAAGATTACAGCGGTACACCGGGTTCGGTGACAAGAGAATCCATTGTCCATGAATTGATGCAGATGTGGGCGGACAAAACAGGAAAGGAACTTGATAAAATTGCGGTAATTAAAATGTTAATCTATGATGATCTGGGTCAAGTAGATTCGAAATATTACCAATCTGTTATGGTGGCATATATGAAAGATATAGCCAAAGGAAAAGGCGGAGGTATTTTTGATCCAAAGGCAGGAGTTACATATGGTGAATTGGCTGCTCTGGTATTTAATACAGCTCAGTCTATAGAAAAAGAGAAGGAGGCTGATGTTCAGCCTATAGCAGAGGAGAGATTTGAGACCAGAGGAAATTATGAAATAAAAGACGGCAAGGTTGTATTTGATTTTGAGCTGGTGAACCTTTATAAAGAGGCAAAAGAGCTGATGTTTGGTTCCGGACAGCAGTTTGAAGTAGTCATAACCGATGAGAAAGGCAAGGAAGTATATAGGTATTCTGACGACAAATTCTTTACACTGGCTCTGATAATGAAAACAATTAACCCGGGTGAAGCTATAAAATGGCAGGATGAATGGGATATGACGGACAAAGAGGGAAATAAGCTGACATCTGGTAAATATAAGGCAAAGATTGAAATTATGGTTGTGCAGGAAGATGAAAAAGAAAAGATTGACGAAAGCCAGCTGACAACGGTAATAGAGTTTGAATTGGGCACTGGTGAAAAGAATTAAAATATATAAGAATAAAAAATTTTTAGCCTGGCCGGTATGCAATATCTGCCGGGCTTCTTTTGTGTTTTGCGAAATATTCAATGTTAAATTCTGCTATTATTTTTACAAAGAATAGTATATAATAATGGGATGTAGTTTATTTAGCATTAATGAACTTTAAGCTGAGGACAAAAGTACTTAGAGGCTGGAGAAAAACATTAAATTAGCCGTTAGTATATCAGCGCGATTAGACATGAAAGGTAGTGGAAGGATATGGTGAACACACTAATATTTGATTTTGACGGAACGATAGTTGATTCAATAGGCATAGGGCTTGAAATATATAATGAAATAGCTGAGGAGTGCAATCTCAAAAAGTTAAATCCCTCCGATTTAATAGAGCTCGGCAAACGTCCTATTGTGGAAAAGTGCAATGTACTTGGCATATCTTTAACGCAAATACCTTTTTTGGCACATAAGGTAAATGAGAAATTTAAAGAAAATATATCGAAGATTAAAGTATTTGATAGAATGAAAGAGGTATTATACACTCTTGAAAAAGAAAAATATAGTTTACATATTATATCATCGAATACTGAAAGTACGATAAAAGCGGTATTACAAAGAAATGACTTGGATATATTCAAAGGTATTTACTCTTCAAAAAATATTTTTGGGAAACATCACATTATAAATACCTTTATCAAAAAAAATGGCCTTGATAAAAGCAATATAGTATATATAGGCGATGAGCTGAGAGATGTTGAAGCATGTAAGAAAGCAAAGGTGAAGATAATTTCCGTTACATGGGGGGGGTGAGTCGGCCGAACTCCTGTCAACCGGCAATCCTGATTTTTTAGCTAGAGAACCTGAAGAGATTATAAAAATAATTAAAACTTTAAATGCCGAATAGCTTTACTAAGAGGATTGCTCAGGGATAGATGATGGTTTTGTTGCTTCTTTTAGGGCTTTGCTTCCATACATTAGAATGCTCTGGAGGACCATTAGGACACCTGTGCCGATAAGCAGGAATTCTATTTTAATTCTATCCGCCAATGGACCGAAGACAAGCATTGCCATTGGCATCATAATGCTAGATATCATGGAAAGGACTCCAAATACCCTTCCTAAATAATCCTCTTCTACTTTCTCTTGCAATAAAACTGTGGACGTGGTATTGAAAAAAGGCACGGCAACTCCCGTTAACAGCATGAAAAATAGGTAAATCCACAGTACAGGGATAATTCCCAAAGCAAAGGTTGAGCATCCCAGCACAAGACTTGATAGCGACATTGTCAGAAGTTTGTTTTTAAATCCTCCCCAAGGTGCAATAGCGATACCACCCAGCATCATGCCAACAGAAAAGGTGATTTCGACTGCAGCCAAATGTAAAACATCATCGCCGAAACTGCGAGTTACCTGAAGGGGTGTCAAAAAGGCAGCCGGTGAAATCAATATAAAGAAGAATGTGCTATATGAAAAGAATGCCTTAAGAAAGCTGTGATTCTTTATATAGGCAAGACCTTTTTTCATATCACTCCAATAACTTACTTCCTGTTTGCTTGAAGCCTTTGCATGTGCCGGAACGTGTAAAAACAACATAAGTATCATAACTGCTATGCCGCGGTAAAAACATCAATAAGAAATATTGCTTCAATTGAAGCGTAAGACATGATGGCAGCACTAATCATAGGGGATATCAGCATAACCAGGGATTGAATACTGCTATTTGCTGCATTTACACTGGTAAGATTATCCTTGGATACAAGCTGTGGTATAAATGCATTTATGGCCGGTGTCTGAATTCCCGAACCAAAAGCCCGTATGGCAGACATCACAAAAAGAAGCCACATGGAGTCGTAGCCCATAAAAAACAATACGGACAAAACCAATGTTGAGATTGCAATCAGTGAATCCGAAAGGATGATGAGCATTTTTCTGTTGTAGCGATCGGCCCATACCCCGGCAAAGGGCGAAAGAAAAAAGGTGGGCACAAAACCGCATATAATTGATATAGTCATCATTACACCGGATTGGCTTTTTAATGTAATATACCATGTTATTGCATATTGCACCAGCGCAGTGCCGAAAAGTGATATGGTTTGGCTGGCCAAAAAAGTACTATATTTTTATTCCATTTATTGTTCATGCTTATACTTGCTCCTAAACTAAAAATATATTAAATATTAAGTTCGCGGTTATCCTATATTACTATAATGTGAACAACCGTGTCAAGGATTGTGTTGTTTTATGCCGCTTTATTTATTTTTGGTGTATTCAAAGCATATTAAACCATGGTAAAATGAAGAAAAGAGTATTAAGAACGTAGATAAACGGATGATAAGCAAAATTTGGAGGCTAAATTTATGGGTAAGGAGAAAAGCTTAAAGATACATCGAAAGGATACAGGCATTAAACCTGAAAGTGTAGGTTATTTGTCTGAGACAATTGAAACCATTGACAAGCATTTATCGAGCCTTATAGAAAGAAAAAGACTTCAGGCTGCAGCTTACATAATTTCAAAAGATAACAAGATAATTGCACATAATTCGATGGGAAAGCTGCTTTATAATGATGCCAAAAAAGATTTTCAACCGGATTCCATAAGGATGATAGCGTCTATAACAAAGGTGTTTGTAGCGATTTCGATACTTCAACTGGTGGAGCAAGGAAAGATTCGCCTTGACCAGCCGGTAGCGGAAATAATCGAAGAGTTTAAAACTCCCGTGCATGAAAAGATCAGTATATTTCACCTTTTGACTCATACATCGGGCTTAAGACCGGACCCCGGGGTGTTCTTCGAACCATATCCCTGGATTGGCGATGGCTTGATACTAAAAATTGGATAAGAGATTCCTTAAGGGATTTTCTATTGCTTGAACCGGGCAAAGAGTGGAGATATTCATCTACAGGTTTTACCATATTGTCGGAAATAATAACAAGGGTGTCGGGAGTATTTGCCGAAAAGTACATAATAGACAATATAGCAAAGCCTTTAGGGATGGATAACACTTTTTTTGACGTTCCTGAAGAGCTCACCCACAGGATTTGCTTTACAAGTGAATGGGATAAAAAATGGTTTGGAAGAGGTAAAAAAAGGCCTGATTGGGCTCCTCCAAGAGGCTCGGGCGGTTTGTATTCCACCCTTGAAGATTTGCAGAAACTTGGGCAGATGCTGATTAATAAGGGCACCTTAAACGGTGTGAGGATTCTCTCCAGAAAAGCTGTAGAGAGTATGACCAGAAACCATACCAAAGGCGTTCTCAACTACTGCTGGGATGCAGGAGGAATTGAAATGGAATATGGCCTTGGTTTGAATGTTTATTCAAACAATACCTTCCTTTCACCGGGTTCTTTTTCCCATGAAGGAGCGGGCCTTAGCGGTTTATACATGGATCCGGCGGAAAACATGGTGTTTGCATATATCTGTCCTTTGAATAAGGATGTAGATTGGGAGCCTGAAGCAGTTATCAACCTTCGCAATATTGTGTGGTCAGGAATTATTTAGGGATGAAAAGAGAGGCTAAAAATTCCAAAGCATAAATAATTAGTAGTAAAGGCTATCGGAAGTTTTCCGGTAACCTTTGAATTATTATAAAATATAGAATTTGACATTATTCGGTTCCATAGGTTGACAGCTGGGGCCGGTAATAAGGCTGTATTTAAAGTATTTCCGGCAGAGAGAAATACAGGAATATCGGCCGGCTCAAATAAACCTTTGATTGTAAAGGAGTAAAGACCGTTTATATTTTGGTTGTTAAGATCTTTCCACATTATAGTATTGGTCATGCCGGGAAAGCATGTCGGGCAGACTCCAAATTCAACAGTTCCGGCACCGGTTGATGATATGATATGATGCTTAGGGTCAGTGCAGAGAACCAAAATCCAGAGGTTTATTTGGGGAATAGGTTCTCCGATTTTTCTTATGCGGTAGACCCAAGTCTGAGTATTATCGCCGGGATTTTCCACTTGGCCTGAAAAACTAATATTGTAATTAGCCATGGTAACACTGTCGGGCATTAGAATCACCTCTTGCTTTCAAACTGCCTTGAAGCTTTGGAAAAAGTCTGATTTTAAGGCAGTTGTTTACTACGGATATCGATGGGTTTACATAATATTTTATGTTGACAAGAGGCTTTGCGTTACATTTATATGCTAAAAAATGTTTTAGAAAGATATTATGAATACAGGTCTTTTATCACGTCTTCAATAGGAAGCGACTGAACCGACAAGTCATTTATTATGCTGCTTTTGTTTATATAATCAATAAATTTGTTAAGTTCCAGTTTACCGACATCAAGTTCAAGCTCGGCATTGTATTCGGATATTTTGCTTTTCACCAGTACTCCGGGCATTTCCAATGAAGGCAAGGGGTTGTGGGTGGATACTGATACTACCTTTTTCTCGCCGAGATGACTTTTTAAGGCATCGATGGAGTTGTCAAACACCGTTTGTCCGTGATTGATAACTATAACTCTTTTTGCTAGGCGCTCCACATCATCAAGGTCGTGGGTGGTAAGAATGAATGTTACCCCCTGTTTGTTCATTTCAAGAATGAATTCCCGGATTTTATCCTTTGCAATGACATCAAGTCCTATTGTCGGTTCATCAAGAAACACAATTTCAGGATTGTGAAGCATTGCCATAATAAATTCGCATTTCATTCTTTCGCCAAGGGAAAGAAGCCTTGTAGGCTTTCTTATTAGATCTCCCACATCGAGGAGCTCCACCATATAGTCCATAGTTTTTTTGAAGCTTTTATCGGGAATGGAATATATGGCTTTATTCAGATAAAAGGCATCAACAGGGGGGATGTCCCACAGAAGCTGTGATTTTTGCCCGAATACGGCACCAATATGAGCCACATACTTTTTCCTGTTCTTCCAAGGAGTATAGCCCATGATATCAACCTTTCCGCCGGTAGGAAAGAGTATTCCGGTCAATACCTTCAATGTTGTTGATTTACCTGCACCGTTAGGCCCAAGAAAGCCCAACAGTTCCCCCTTTTCTATGTTAAAGGAGATACCTTTTAATGCTTCCACGTATTTCGGCTTACGGACAAAGAGACTGTAAACAGCTTCTCTGAAAGTATTTCCCCGTTCGTAAGTTTTATATATTTTAGTAAGGTTTTCCACTCTTATAATCATAATATCAACCACCAGAACTAGTATATTTTCTAATCATAGTATTCCAAAACAGCAAGCTTGCAAATAAAAACACGAAACTCATGATCACTGCATAAAAAGTATTTTCATCCGGTTTTCCCAGCAAGGCCGATGCGGGGATAAATCCAAGCATGGCTACGGGAATAGCTGAAGTAATAAATGTTTGAAGCGCTTTTGAAAAAATTGAAGAAGGGTACATACCGAAATTGGCTATAGAGGAGAAAATATCATATACCTGTAGTTGCTATCCATACAATTGATAAACCTGCGAGTATAAGCGCAAAGCCAAACATTACGACCAGTGATACAACAAATAAAGCAACAAAGTTAAACCATTCGTATAGGTCCGGACGGGGCAAATGGTACAGAGCAAAGCCCGACAAAGCCACGCCTCCTATGAGCTTTCCCAAATCCTCCGAATCAAAGCCTGTTACAATAACCATCTGAAGTATTGATCTGGGCTTAATGAGGAGAAGGTCAAACGTTCCGTCATGAACTCTTTCTAATGTATTCCATACCATGCCGAAGAAAAAAGGAAAAGAAACACCCTTTGACAAAAGGAATATTCCCTGAATAAGCAATACTTCATACATGCTCCAACCGGGAAGAGAGGTTTCATTGCTATATATCAAATATGTCAAAAGGGGGCCAAAGAACTCTGATATGAGCATGATGAAGGCGCTGATAAAGAAATCGGCACGATATGCCATCCTAACTGCCAAGCTGGTTTTTATTCCCTGTAAATGTATCCGTATAGCCGATATCATGCACCCACCCCCGTAAATCTCTTAATGCCAAGACTCCATAAAAGCTTATATATCAAAAACATAATTATTACAGCCACTGCCTGCATTCCAACAACATAGGGAATAGGCAGACTTATTCCTGCCAGCTCGTATGAACCGATAAAAACCCTTGTTGGAACATATGTGATGAACTGAAACGGAAGAAAAAACAATATCTTTTGTATAAAGCCGGGAAATAGCGTGAGGGGAACCAGAACGCCGGCACAAAGGTCCCTCAATATAATAAAAGCCCTTCTTAGCCCTTCTGTTTTTGTGAGCCAGAACCCGGTTATACCTATGCAATAATTCATTAAAAACATTAATATAAAGCCTAAAGTAGCAGAAATTAATGCCCATATCAGGTTCGCGGGTACCAGGTTTATCTTAAATACGAGTAGGAATAAAAGATAAACCGGAATAAACTCAACCCATAATGCCAAAAGCCTATGGCCTATTTTTTGACAGAAAGCATAATAGCAATGGGAAACGGGACGAAGCATAAAAGTAATGAATTTTCCCGTCCGTATCAGCATTTGAAGATTCCAGTCTGCAGAATCAAAAGTTAAATAGTTTATAACCGTAACAACTCCATAGTATGTAAGCATTTGATTTAAGGTAAGACCTGAAACCGAATCATTGATAGAATAAACGGCATTCCAGATAAATACCTGGACAAGGAAGAACACAGGTCCGACAAAAATAGAGACGGCCATGTGGCTTCTATATGCTGCCCACTCTTTGTATGTAGCCAGTACAGTAGCTTTTAAAATATCAATATGTTTTTGAATAGTATTTTTGGGTTTATGCTTGTAAGTGTTCATAGAAAGCACCTTATAATTTAGAATATAAAAATTATATTAATTTTGAAAGTTTATGTCAATATTGCAACTAACATAGGTTACGGCTGACTTATAATACGTCCATAGAAAAGATTACGACGTTTTTCAAGAAATGTATCGAATATAGTTTTTATAGCCATAAATCGTTACATAAGTTGACAAAAGATATAACAAATAATATTATTTTGATGAAGTGTTATTTGGCATATGATAAATTTGGTATCGATATTAGAAAATGGTGAACAGTTAG
>NZ_BAVR01000058.1 GCF_000521465.1 Acetivibrio straminisolvens JCM 21531 | reverse complement strand
CAAAATTATTAGTGAATATAATAACAAAAATAAAAGTCTTTCGATTTTAAATCAATAAAAAAACTTTTGTCATATCAATATTTTCAAGAATACAGACATCGATAATAAAAATTTAAGCTATTCAGCGACAATTACTTTCAAAGTATTCGGATACTACCGGCACATAAAGGTCTGCGGTAAGTTCCCCCTGATTATAATAGTAATACTCAATATCGTGGGTGCAGGCATGTTCATATTCCGATTCAATGAGCCATACCGAATATATATAATCCCAAGTTTTTTGCACACTTTCGGTTATGGGGCCTAAGGTTTTAAAAACCGCATAAAGCGAAGGCTCCAATCTAAATATCTCCATACCCTCGGGAACATGGTCTAGAGACGTAACTTCATAACCTATCATATAATCAAAAACATCTCCGTCGGAAAATATGCAAATACCCATATATTCGTCTTTATACTTCCGGTTTATAATTTTTTCGCTCTCCTTTTGAGAATGCCACTTACTCCACAAAAGCGGTATATCGTGAAGATTGCTCCCGTCTGCCTTGAATTTTGCTTTTTTGCCTACAACGTATCTTTCAGGGAGCTTCCTGAACAAAGGAGTCAAACCCTCTTTTGACATTTGGTATTTAAACATCATATAATCAAAACTCATTGGTTGCCTTATAAAATAAAGAGATTTACTTTTTCGTACTTCAGAAGGATTTCGGCCGTAAACCTTTTCAAAGGCTCTGCTGAAAGCCTCTCTCGATTCATAACCGTATTTTACTCCTATGTCCACAACGGGTTTATCCGTGTACACCAATTCCTTTGCCGCTTCAGTTATTCTCCTTTTCCTGATGTAGTCTTTGATTGAATCCCCAGTTACACTTTTGAAAATACGATGGAAATGATAAAGGGAATACCCGGCTTCCTTTGAAACGGAAGACAAATCAATATCCTCGCATAAATGGCTTTCTATATAATTTATTGCTCTCTCAAGGGAGTGTAAATAGGACATGTTCAATCATCACCTAATTCCAGACAATTTATTACCTCGCTAAAATCCTCAGGTACTTTTATTTTACCATTAGTCTGAACATATTTGAACAAGGCATCGAAATTATTGTCTACATTTAATGAAAGCAACGAGAGCTGGTCCATAACCTTATAGTCATCTTCCGTCCATTTTTCAATAGGAAGGCTCTTGTATCCTTTCCACGAATCCCAAGGCTGCATAGGCACTTTCAGCAATGAGTTGACATCAAGTATTAGATTGCATTGCAAATACTCATATCCCCACCACTTAAAAATACCGAACGACTCGGGATTGCATTTTCCTTCACGCAGATCAGCCAGGCTCTTGGACCTGTTAAAAAATATTCTTCAGGTACATTCAAAGGGTCAAAAGGAAGTTTAAGGGCCTTCTGCTGAAGCTCATCCAGTTGGGCATCCACCATAATCCACCTTTGCTCCTTACTATTCCAGTATTCCAGCACCCAATGGTCGATATACTTACCTTCTTCAAAGTATGTTGCAAAGCCACATCTTGCCCTGGCAGGTATACCGGCTTCACGGCAAAGGGCAGAAGCAACTACGGAAAAGTCACGGCATATGGATACCATTTTATTTTCATTTGATCTTTGTTCGGATACATGATTAAATCCCATCTTGTTTAGAAAAATAAGTTTTTCTTCAAAGCTTCTTATAAACGGCTCCTTCTTTCTTTCTTCGCTGAGCTCCAAACCATAAGCTTTAGCCCAATGCTGATGCAGTAGGATATTTTGTACATAGGCAACAATGGTTTTAATATCTTTCGGTATATCTGCAACCATGGATTTCATTGTATTGACTTTTGTCATAATATCATGCTCAAGATAAAGCTCAAGAGTATTTTTCATCATGATACTCACTCCTATCATCGATTAAATACCGAAAAGCTTTTGCATTACTTCACAGGTTTAAAATAATTATAACGCACAGACTTAAAGAAATGAGTGATATTTTGTGCGGATATATGATTGCTTTCCTGTTTATGAACATTTCAAAAGTGGTAAGACTAATATTGATGAAGGACTACCGGAATTGAGGAGTGCATAATAATGAAAAAAATAAAGATTTTAGCCATTGTCGGTTCTTTGAGGAAAGAATCCTATAACCGGCAGTTGGCTTTAGCGGCAAAAGAAATATTAGGAGAACAGGTTGAGTTTACAGTGCTTGATTATCAAGACGTACCTTTAATGAATGAGGATATTGAATTTCCGGCACCGGATGCTGTAAAACGTGTTCGTGAAGAGGTAAAGTCAGCGGATGGAATTTGGTTTTTTACGCCTGAATACAATCACTTTTTCTCGGGAGTTTTGAAAAACCTTATTGACTGGTTGTCTCGGCCGGTTAGCGATGAAGAGCCCCAGGTTCTTGCGGGAAAGCCCGCTGCGATAAGCGGAATTTCTTTGGGTATTTCGGGAACGTCTATTGCACAAGACCACTTGGTTACACTCATTAGTTTTTTGGACATGAAGGTTATGAATGTTCCGAGAGTTACTATACCCAGCGCTTGGCAGTATGTTGACGAGCAAGGTAAACTAACATTGAACGAAATCTATCCGCATTTGGAAAAACAAGCGGAAGCTTTTGTTAACTTTATAGAGGGAAAATGATTTGGGAAAACGGTGACAATTTGAAAGTAAATTTAACTGTGGGCATGCTTTAGGGAAGGTATTGAGATGGTAATTTGAACCCCGTTTATGCATGCCCACAGAATTTTAATAATAAAAGAGTTTAGCTTTGGATTTTATATGGGTATTTCTTTAATGGCTCTCAGTAGGTATCTTCTAAATATTGTGTAGTCAGTGGAGTCAACCTTGCCGTCTCTGTTTAAATCTGCTGCTTTCATAAATCTCTCCTCTTGCTCGGGTGAATCGAATCTTAAAGACCTGAGGAGGTATCTTTTTAACATTGACAAGTCTGTAGAGTTTACTGCACTATCATTGTTCAAATCTCCGTATTTTATTGAAGGAGTTGGAGAAGGACTTGGCTCGGAAGTAATACCTATTAGCTTGATATTATCTACAACAAATTTTCCTGACTTGCTGTTTGCATACATAAAGTGTATTGAATCTAAATTGTCAAGATCCAAAGTACCGCTCATATCCTGTCCTGGTGGTTGATAATCAAGTCTTCTCCTGAAGCTTGAGAAAGGTATTTCTATAGTTTTCCAAGAACTGTCTGGAGTTATTGAGTAAACCCAATGTTCTCCGTCTCCTATGCCGGTTATGCTCTTTTCGGCAATCATAAATCTGATTTCGTTGGTAGAATTATCAACGGACTTAATGTCAAAGGATATTTTAAGCCATTGTGACCAATCGCCGTCTGCCAAAGTCAATACTGTTCCCCAATAACCGTCTGTTGCGCCGGTGTAGCTGATTTCCATACCATTTCCTGTTTTTCCTGTCGTAATTCTCGGTGTAACTTTAGCACCTTCACCGGAGTATGAACCCATCCTAATATACCCTCGAAATCATCCACCATTTTTTCACCGACAGCCGGAGTTACAGGTGGTTTGGTTGGTGTAGGAGTTGGTGTGGGCTTTGGAGAATAAGACGGATATGTTCCGTAATTCATTAGTGCATTAAGGATTTCAGTATCGAAGGTACGAGTATCTCTGTTGTAAAACGCCATATCATTGTCCAATGACCCGAAAACGCCATTATCCCATGCGGAACAAGCAAAACCGCGCTGCATAGCTACGTCACTTATAAAATCATACCATTTTACACGGGAAGTTCTGTCAGCATAAGACATTACAGCAAACTCTCCAAGATAAACCGGTATCTTATTTCTTTCCGACCAGCTCTTAACAAAATCAAACACTCTTACTACAGTATCCATGTCTTCCTGGGTACCCCATGTACCTCTCCACTTATGAGTAAACTCGTATGGATCATAATAATGGAAAGTTCCAATCAAGTACGGATCATCAGGAATTTTAATGCTTACGAGGGTATTATAGCTGTTCCAATAACCGCCGCCTATTATAACCATACGTGTAGGATTGGTTTTTCTGATTATTTTTAATATTCTGCTGTTCATATCATCTATCTGATCGTCTGTAATGTTTCCGAAAGGCTCGTTCATAATCTCGAACAGAAGATTTTCAGATTTGTTTTTAAACCTTTCTGAAATCTGTTCCCATATCTTTTCAAAGCGTTCTATATTTCCGTTATAGTCTTCCTTGATCCAGTCATCATGGTGAGAGTTTATAACGGTGACAAAACCTCTTGAAAGTGACCAGTCAACTACCTGCTCAACTCTATCCAAGAATTCTTTGTCAATAGTATACGGGTATGTCCTCATTGTGTGGTTGTCCCATCTTACCGGTATTCTTACATTTTTAAAGCCTGCAGCTTTAAAGTCGTCAAAATAATACTCCATGGCAATCTTGGACCAACTACCTTCATAGGGAGCCTCGAGGGTATTTCCAAGGTTAATTCCCATACCCATTTTTCTAACCATTTCAAAGGGTTTTGAAGTATTTGGGAAAGTTGGTGTTGGGTTAGGAGTAGAAGATGATGTTGGGGTTGGTGTTGGTGTAGGTGTAGGTGGAGGCGTTGGATTTGATGAACCGGCGCCTATTGCGTTTTTATATGCTTCAAGGGCTGCAGGGCTTGAGTTGATTCTCCAGTCGGTTTCTTTGTTTTCATGGAACCACACAGCCGCAAATACTTTACTGTAAGATGTTCTAATAGTATTATATGCTTCTGTAATCCATCTTGCCTTGTCTCCGCCTATTTCAGCCGATGAAAATTCAGCTATGATAATAGGTTTGTTTATAGAAGTTAGCGCATAATAAGCTCGTGAAAAAACTTGATCGAATGTCTGCCATTGGCTGCCCCAGCTTTGAGTGGTACCCCAGTTGTATCCGTCAATTGAAGTATAGTCTACATAGTTGTCTCCGGGATAAAAACCAAGATAGCTTGTACCGTCACCCACGTTATCGCAATTTACATTGAATACCCATTTGACATTAGTGGCACCGTTGGTGCGGAAAATATCAACGATACGTCTGAAAGCAGCTATATAAGTATCGTTTGTGTTTACTTTTGATGGATCTCCGACAGCCCATGGATACCAGTTTCCGTTGGCCTCATGAAGGGGTCTTAGCCAAATTTCCTTGCCATAGGCTTTTATGTTTTGCGCCATTCTGGTTATGTAAGCATCTGCTTTACCGTTTTTGATATCTACAGTGGTATATTCCCAAGGTTCCCAAGTAATCATTAATATTGAGCCGTTGTTGTATACAGCATCGGCATAAGGTTTTACCCAGGAAAACTCGGTTGACCAGTTAATAAACTGATGTACAATATCAAGCTTTTTACCCTGAAGTTGCTGAAAGCTGTTAATAGCGGATTCTGAGGGCTGGGTTCCTACCCAAGCACCGATTTTTAAGTTGCTGTTGTACTCACCGAGCGATTGAAAAGAGAATAAGCTTGCGAGTACGCTTAACACCAGTAAAGTCACTAAAATCCTCTTTTTCATATTGTCCCTCCTATTTAAAAATTAAAATAAAATTATTATAAAATGTCGGCTGCTTAAAAAATATCCTCCTTTCCCGCACTGGATTTTAAATTTTGGGATTAAATAAATTCTCCCTCTATAATTTAATACTTCCTGAAATTATAAAGGTAACGTTTTGTAATAAATAAAAATAGTGCCGGATATCTTTTGGATAACCGGCAAAAGGAAGTATCTTATATATCGAATAAGTACTTATTTCCAAAAATTTTGTAGTGTTTCAAGGATGGGTTCATTATCAAGTAATGAAATTTTCACAAAATAATTATCTTTAATGTAATATTCTCTGAGTGCTTCTTCAAAATGGTTTTCCTTTGCAGATGTAGCAACGTAATCACTTGTAAAACTAAAAGGATTCAAACGGATTTCAGTTTCCCAGGTGACATATTCTCCATATAAAGCATTAAAACCTGTTTTCACATTTACAAAAGAATTTACCGCATTCTTATATTGAAAGTACGAAGCAGATATACCGTATTTATCGAAAATATTGTGAACTGTCTCAAGCCACTCTACACGTTTATCCGTACTGTTTACCCGGGAAATTCCGTACTCGGATAATAACGGGGCTTTACCAACATTTTTAGCCCATTCCAAACGGTCTTTAACTTGAGATTCCAAACTCTCTGCATCAAAGTCTCCAACACCGTCATTGACAAAGCTGTACGGTTCGAAAAAGTTAAACAGGTATACTATGTTTGATGTGTTTACCTTAGCAAAACCCCTTTCCCAAATAATACCTTGCTCACCGTTGTCTATAGTATAACTGGCGGTTTTTTCATTCCAATAAGATTCGCCGGGATTTGCTTCTCTGCTGTTGTATTCGGGAACAAATATAATGTGGTTTTTATCAATTTTACGTATTTCCTTACATATGTTATTTAAACGCTCTCTAAATATCTCGATTCCACCTTCGCTTTCACTTGGGGCTCTTGGCTGGCATATTACTCCGTATCCTGCCACGCCTTTAAAATCTTTAAGTTCATTGGCCAAATACTTCCACATGTCAATCCATTGCTGATAGTAGGTGTCATCTTCAAATACGGACTTTATACGCTCCGAACCGTGTTTGAATCTTTCGTAAATGTCATTGGGCGTATCCAGCCAGGGGGAGCCATTAGCATAACGGCAGTATATATATCCATAGAAGAAAAACGCTTTATATGTTCTTTCAGCTTTTTGAGATTTTCGTCTCTGTTGGGATTGTCTTTAGCAAAAAGCTGATAATTGATGTCGTATAAAACTGTGTTGCAGCCTAGATTTTCAATACGCTCAAAGTCAGCGTCGGTAAGCACCCAAGAATCTTGTACAAGAGGGCGTATAGTAGGGTCCATACCTTCACTTTGTAATTTTTCCGATTCTCCGTCGACCCAGTTGCCCCAGAAGTTATTTGTAAGGGTAACGCCTCTAATGTTGAAGATTTCACCGTTCTCAGTAACTATGTTTTGCCCCTTTGTTTGTAAAAGGGTCAAATTTGTTAGTTCACCGGTATTGGAAGGGTAATTGTTGTTTTTGCCAACCCAGTTGCCGAGATTGTCAAATATTCCGCCGGTTATCAATAAAGTTACCGATACTAGGATTGCCAAAGTTCCCAAAGATGCTTTTAAAGCAGGTTTCAGTCTTTCCAATAGTGACAGCACCAGGAAAGTTAGCTTAGGTTTCTTGTATCTATCGGCATCAATGGCATTAATAACCTTCATGTAAAAATATTTATCAATTTCGGGCTCTTTGGCAATATAATTTTTAGATATCGCAAGTGCACCCAAATAATTTCTGCAGTCCTTGCAAGCGGTTATATGTTCGTTTATTTTTTCAGTCTCTTCATCGCACAAATACTCCGGTTCACAATTTATTAAATAATCCATATACCTACATCCCATTATGAATCACCTCTCATTCCCATATTCGCTATCTTCCTGGCAAGTATGGATTTTGCTCTATGAACTTTCATTTTAGCAGCTTCCTGCGAGATACCCATAATCTTTCCAATCTCTTTATACGAAAAGTCCTTTATATATCGTAATATAAAAGCTGTTTTTTGTTTTTCTTTAAGACTGTCGATGATTTCAATTATTTCTTTGTAATGCTCCTTAACTTCTATCAGTAGCTCCGGGCTGCTCTCCAAGCTTGGAATATCTTCAATCAATTCATCTATGTAATAGCCGGTAGTCCTGAGTTTTCTTTTTTTTAATGATGATTTTATTGTGTTGAGAGTGATGCTGTAAATCCATGTGGAGAAACGGTAATTACTATTGTATTTATATAAATTGTTATATACTTTTACAAACACATCCTGAAGGATATCTTCCGTGTCTTCTTTGGACTTTGTCATTTATATATAAAATTGTACAGTTGGCTCTGGTAAGCTTGTACAAGCAAAGCAAATGATTGTATATCGCCATTTAATGTATTGGAAATTAATGTGCTTTCATCCAGCAATTTATCAACTCCCTTGTCAAAAAAAAGTATAGGAAACAATTAAAATGATAGCATATGGGACAAAAGACAAATATTTGGAGCAAGAATTAATCAAAGTGATTAATAGGGAAAATTCGAGTATTCAATTTGATTATATCATTAATATATAGATAAATCAAACATTCTATATGTTACTGTTAACGGATATTCTAAATTTTTAATTCGGATTTTTTCAAAAAATAATATGAGTTTTATTTCGAAAAACGTTACTTTTTTAAATTTTCAGAAGTACTATTTATTAGAGAAAGAAAATTAATTAATTTGGACTTTTGTGTATAAAGAGAAAAGAAGGTGATTTATTAGAGAGAAACAGTATTTGGAGTAAAAATGTAATTATTATTAATAATTAAAATTCGAGTATTCAAGTTTTTATATTTTTATATTAAAGTTTTAGAGTTTTCTATTACCCCATAAGATTTTTTGCACTTTTGTATTGTTTGACCGTTGTTATCTTTAAAAGTTGCATTTAACTGTGGGAATTTAAGTCTAAAATTACAATTTATTCATTTCTTATTTCCGTTTTATGTAGATTTACCATATAACATCCTTTTTTTCATATTGACACTTTTCGATTTGATGCATATAATTAATATATCGATGTTTATAGATTTGAGGTGTCATTGTGGAAGAATATTCTAAATATGCTAGAGTGTTCAAGGCGCTGGGAGACCCTAAAAGAGCCATGATTGTAGATATGCTTTCTTGCGGAGAGCTTTGCGCTTGCATGATTTTAGAGAAATTCGAGATGTCCCAATCTACATTGTCACATCACATGAAAATCTTGTGCGAATGCGGGCTGGTCAAGGGCAGAGAACAAGGTAAGTGGACATATTACTCATTGGACACAAATACTGTCAGCAAAATCAAGCGATTTCTATGTGACATTACCTCCAATAAAGATAATTGCATATGCGGGGAAGATACAGCCTGTTGTAAAGGATGTGATGAAAATGAGTAACGAGAAGTCATGTTGCTGCTCGGCTAGTAGTTGTTGCAGCACGGAATCCATCACGCTGTATGATAAAAACGATGAGTGGATAACGGGTGAAATCCACACATCTAAAGGCAGTGTGCCTGTTGTTTCAACAAATCTTCACTTTAAAGACATACTGGGAGCGTGGAAGGTGCGCTGGGGTATCGGCAGGATGAATTACAAGATCAACCCGGGGCTTTATGCTATAGGTAAGCCTGATCATACATCACCAGTGCTGGTAAGCGCGAACTACAAGCTGACATTTGATGTTCTGAGGAAAGAATTGTCAGGTGTCGATTGTTGGATTTTGATACTTGATACAAAAGGCATCAATGTCTGGTGTGCTGCCGGTAAAGGTACATTTGGAACCGGTGAGTTAGTAGGCCGTATATCGAAAACTGGGCTGTCTGACATAGTATCGCATAGGAAATTGGTGCTGCCGCAGTTGGGTGCGCCCGGTGTGAGCGCTCATGAAGTGAAAAGCCAAACCGGATTTTCTGTGGTTTACGGACCTGTGAGGGCGAAAGATATAAAGGCTTTTCTCGATTCAGGTTTAAAAGCCACAAAAGAAATGCGTACGGTAAACTTCACGATGTGGGACAGGTTGGTTCTCATTCCAATGGAGCTGGGGACTGCTGCGAAGTCTTCATTGATGGTTTTTGGTGTAATGTTTCTCCTAAACCTTTTCGTTACAAGACCTTTCGGGCTTATGGATTTCATTGCGTATACGGGTGCTGTGATAACAGGAACTGTTATAACGCCTTTGCTTCTTCCCGTGATTCCAGGAAGGGCCTTCGCATGGAAGGGCTCGCTACTGGGGGTGTTATGGACGTTGGGGTTAATCTGGTATAGCGGCTGTTTTGGTTCCGGATTCTTGCTTCTTACCATAGGATATTTGCTGGTATTGCCGGCATTGTCGGCTTATTTGGCAATGAATTTCACAGGCTCATCAACATATACATCCTTTTCCGGTGTTATCAAAGAAATGAAAATAGCTGTGCCGCTTATTGCTATTTCATTAATAGTAGGGATTACTTTGTTGCTGATGAATAGTATCTGGGTATAAAGGAGGACACTATGAAACATAGATATTTGAAAAATGTTGCAACGCTTCGTTTGTCTGCTGAAAAATGTATAGGCTGCGGAAGATGTACGGAAGTTTGTCCTCATGGGGTTTTCAGTGTCAATGAAAAGAAAGCAAAGATTGAAGATAAGGACTTTTGTATGGAGTGCGGTGCTTGCGCGAAAAATTGTCCCTCAAACGCAATCACTGTTGATGCCGGAGTGGGATGTGCAACAGCAGTAATTATGGGCTGGCTTACCGGGAAAGAGCCGAGCTGTGATTGTTCATCCAGCGAAGAATGCTGCTGAAATTACTTGTAAAGATGGCGAATAATACAAGACACTGGTTTTCCGAAAAAGCTAGAAAGTAGGTATGTCCGATGAGTAATAGACCCAAGGTTGCATTTATTTGTGTTCATAATTCATGTCGAAGCCAAATTGCTGAGGCACTGGGTAAACATTTGGCAGGAGATGTGTTTGAAAGCTATTCTGCCGGCACAGAAATAAAACATCAAATTAATCAGGATGCTGTGCGTTTAATGAAAGAGCTTTATGATATAGATATGGAAAAAACCCAATATTCAAAGCTGCTTACTGAAATTCCTCCGGTAGATATTGCTATTACAATGGGATGTAATGTACAATGCCCACACCTTTCATGTAAACACAGGGAAGATTGGGGTTTGGATGATCCTACCGGTAAGAGTGATGAGGAATTTAAAAAAGTAATCTTAGCAATTGAAGCAAAAATAAAAGAGTTAAAATTAAGACTAAAGCCAAAATAATTATAACGCCAATTATCATGTAGTAGTTGGCGTTATAATTATATTTTAGATATGTTCCCTAAAAACTATTATCAAATAAGAAAGTGAAGAGAAATATCACAATGGAACGCATTGGCCGAACGTATAGATACCTTTTATCAAAATAAAACCGGATGGCCTATAATATGTATAACAAAAGTAGCATAATTGCAAAGATTGGTTTATGTGTATTGCGAAAGAGCTGTAGTATAATTATTTTGAGGTGATGTTAAATGATTTTTTCTGAAAAACTTCAATTACTTAGAAAGAATAAAGGGCTTACGCAAGAGGAATTGGCCGAGAGACTTGATGTGTCAAGGCAGGCAGTTGCAAAATGGGAGTCGGGACAGGTCTATCCGGATATTTCAAATCTCATTCAAATTAGTAACCTATTTAATGTGACTGTTGATTATCTTGTCAGAGATCAGGAGTGCACGATCAATATTTCAACCAATGATACAAAGACAGATTTGGATAAGCTGATTGATTTCAGGCTTGAAGCGAATATAAATACATATGCGGCATGTATGAATAAAACAGCTTCAACTAGACTTGATTCTCATGATTTTCAGTATGCAAACGGACCTTTCACATATCATGATACATATGTGGGTGGAGAGCAGTTTGCAGGCGAAGAAGCCATTTGGCAAGACGGAAAAGCTGTTTATGCCATGAACTACATGGGACGGGTTTTGGGTGAACAGTTCAATGGCGATTTCTTGAAGGAAGCTCTTTGCAAGGCAGACAGAAATATGCCTTATAGAGGGCCGGAGTATTATCAGTCGGGAGAATATTTGTATAAGTGTAAAGTTACAGGGGACTTTACTTGGTTTCAAGGTTATGAAGAAATCTACTGTAATGAGATAAAAGTATTTGAGTGCTGCTTCCATGGGGGACTGGTTCGCTAAGATAAAGCTAAAAACTTGAAATTATTAATTCATATATAAAGGGCTGTCACCAAATGAGATAAATATTTGGGCAGTCTTTTTTTTAATAAAAATTTGCAGGTTTATTACATTGTTAGTCGAAATATTACAGTGTTATAATCAGAAGTGACCCTGTTTGGGATAAATATTTTTCTAAATCAAAATGTTGGGGGGATATCCTAGATTCCAAATTAATATTATATAAGGATATTATACAAGGGGGGTTATAATATGAATGACAATAAATTTTGGGAACTGATTGACGACAGTAAAAGAAAGAGCAAAGGAGATCCTGAAAAACAGATTGAGTTTTTAGTTTCTAATATCGCCGAACTGCCCGAACAAGAGATATATGAGTTCGATAAAATATTTTATAAATATTATGTTGCTTCATACACATCTGAACTTTGGGCAGCAGCATATATAATAAATGGTGGATGTTCTGATGATGGATTTGACTATTTTCGAGGATGGTTGATATCGCAAGGAAAGGAAGTTTATGAAAACGCTTTGAAAGAGCCGGAGAGTCTTGCTGAAGTTATAAGTGAAGATGAGGCAGGAAATATTGATTTTGAAGATATATTATATGTTTCATTTGATGCATATAAATTGAAAACGGGAAAAGATGATTTTTATGACAAAGTTCAAAGAACGGAGTGTCCTGAAATAGAATTAACTTGGAGTGAGAATGAGGAAGTTTTGGAGGAAATGTTTCCTAAACTTGTAAAGAAATTTTGGCAATAGTCATAAGTTTTTTTCTCCGGCTTTGGAAAAGAAACATCCCGGTACTTCTCCGGTGGTATGTAACACATTCACAGCTTTTGCCGTGACGTGAACATGAGGTATATGCAGCAGAATAGAGTACGGTTCTCCGGTTGAATAGGAACTGAAGAGTTATAATAGGACATACTCATGTCATGATTTAGTGATATACTAAGAAACGGGGAGGGGATGCAATGCAAATAGAGCGGTTATTTGAGATTATATATCTGCTACTCAATAAGAAAAAAATGACGGCACAGGAACTTGCGGAGCACTTTGAGGTTTCCAAAAGAACGATTCTTCGAGATATTGATGCCCTAGCAATGGCCGGAATCCCTGTTTATACCACACAAGGCAAAGGTGGCGGTATTTCGATTATGGATAGCTTTTTGCTAAACAAAGCTGTTCTTAGTGAAAATGACAAAAATCAGATTCTTTTTGCACTTCAAAGTTTATCCGTTACTAATGCCATTGATACAAAGCATGTTCTTAGCAAGCTTCAGAATCTTTTCGACAAGACAAATCCAAACTGGATAGAGGTCGATTTTTCCCGCTGGGGCAGTGGTGATTCGGATAAGCGAAAGTTTGAAATTCTGAAAAATGCCATCTTGGGAAAAAAGGCGATTTCTTTCCGGTATGTAAGTTCATACGGGAAAGAAACTCAGCGCAGAGTGTATCCGCTTAAGCTGATATTCAAATCAAAAGCGTGGTATCTTCAGGCATTTTGCACCAACAGGCAGGACTATAGAACATTCAAGATAAACCGAGTATTGGATGTACATATAACAAATGAAAATTTTGACGAAAGCAGCTATTCTCCTCCGCCCATAGAGACCTTGCAAGAAAGACCTAATTCAATTATAAATCTATCTATCCTTTTATCTCCTCAGGTTGCATATCGAGCTTATGATGAATTTGATGAAAGCTGTATTGAAAAATGTGATAACGGTTGGTTTCGTGTAACGGCGAGGCTGCCGGAAGATAACTGGCTGTATAGCTTTTTAAAATCTTTGGGAAATGATGTTTGTATCATTAGCCCGGCACACTTAAAAGAAAAATTTCAATAAGAAAATAAAACATGACAAACTGCTGTCATCTTTCTGATGTTATTATTATAATGAAGAGCGGACAAAAATGAAATAGGTCAGTCTATTAGCACCGGCAACCAATAGAAAGAGAGGAGTGTAAAATAATATGCCAAGACCAACAACAAAAAAAGATTTAATTAGTGCTGCAAACGGACAATTTGACAAGATGTGGGCGCTTATTGACAGTATGACGGGGGAGGAGCGCAGTATACCTTTTGATTTCGGGGACGATCCCAAAGATAAGGAGGCCCACTGGAAGCGTGATAAAAACGTGCGTGATATTCTTGTTCACCTATATGAGTGGCATCAACTTTTGTTGAATTGGGTTACATCCAACCGGAAGGGCAATCTCATACCTTTTTTGCCGGAACCGTACAATTGGAAAACATACGGTGATATGAACATGAAATTTTGGAAGAAGCATCAATCAACGCCATATGAGGATGCAAAGAAAATGCTTATGCAAAGCCATAAGGAAGTACTTGAACTCATCGAAGGTTTTTCCAATGAAGAGCTGTTTGAGAAGCAGCATTTTAAATGGACAGGCTCGACCAGCCTTGGCGGATACTGTGTTAGTGCAACATGCAGTCATTATGACTGGGCCATTAAAAAGATAAAGCGGCAAATAAAAAAACTACGCTCCCGTCCGTGACAAGGAAGGGAGCTTATGAAACAGTCGCATAGGTAAAATTCGCCATATAATCATTGTTTTAATTCTTCATGACGTTTAATCTTTTTTGTCGTTGTTTTAATGAACTCTTCCTCTTGAATAGTAATTTCTTTAATATGTTTGTAGTTTATCAAGGTTTTATTTATATTTTTAACTTCTTTTTCTATAAGTTTTTCTATAGGTTCATCTGAAATCAAATTATTCTCTTTATCTTCTTTGATTTTATCAATATCGGGGACTATTTTTGCACATATTACCGTATCTCCGTCAGATTGACCTTTACCATAAACCAGAGATTCCTTGATATACGGGCTCCTATTTAGTAGGGTTTCTATTTCCTCAGGGAAAACATTTTTACCGTTCCCCGTGATAATTACATTCTTTTTGCGTCCGGTAATATGAATGAATCCGTCTTCATCGATAAATCCACTGTCGCCTGTGTAAAACCATCCATCCTTAAGAACCTCAGCAGTAGCTTCAGGATTTTCGTAATAGCCCAGCATAACACTACTACCTTTACATTTAATTTCGCCAATACCGTCTTCATCGGGACTATCAATTTCAACCTGAAGATTTGGCATGGGTAATCCGGCAGCCTCATCCTTATAGTAAATGTCACGATTTAAAGCAACTATTGGAGAACACTCAGTGAGGCCATAGCCTTGTAACAAGGATATACCTAATTCTCTAAATCCTTTGGCTATTTGAGGGTCAATACCTGCAGCACCACTAATAAACAATCTTATATGCCCGCCTAATGCCTCGTGAATCTGCTTGAATATTTTCTTACGAATATCAATTCCAATCTTGCCTAAAGCATTAGTGAGCTTAATTGCAAACTTGATTTTTTTCTCACCCTTTGACTTTATGGCCTGGTTCATTATTTGACGGTACATGGATTCGAAAATCAAGGGAACACCCAACATCATTGTAGCCTTGGATTCTTTAAGGTTCTTGACTATATGACGCAATCCTTCACAATATGCAACAGTTGAGCCTCTGTACAGCTGGCACAAAAAACCGCAGGTACATTCATAGGTATGATGAATGGGAAGGACTGACAAGAATATATCCTTTTCATCGATATGAACCATAGAACACATACCCATTAGATTTTCTGCTACATTTTTGTGAGACAGCATAACAGCTTTGGCAGCTTCGGTGGTTCCGGAAGTAAAGAGAAGCATACTCATTTCTGTGGCATCAATTTCTGCATCTATAAATTCACGCCTGCCTTCTTTCAACAATTCATGTCCCCTTTGCAAAAGCAAATGGAAGGATAAGATGTTGCCTTTGTTTTCTTCTCTGTCCATACTGATAAAATATTGTAAGGATGTGGATTTTTCACAAAGAAGCTCGATTTTATCTTTGACACTTTCAGAATAAATGATAGCATCCGCTTGTGAGCGTTTTAGAAGCAGCTCGATTTCGTTTGCAGGAAGTTCTTTATCTAGAGGTACAATAACTCCTGTGCCGTTTACAACCGAAAGATAGGATATGGACCATTCATAGCGGTTTTCACCTATTAACGCGATTTTTCTATTTTTAAGGCCAAGCTCAATGAGAGCTGTGCCCATAGCATCCACATCAGATTTTAACTGTTTGTATGATATGGGAATGTAAGCCGCTCCATTCTTTGGTTTTGATAAAAATGCCGCCTTGTCGCCGTATAGCTCTGCACTGGAATTTAGCATATCCTTTAAGTCTTTGATAGGTCTAACTTTATATAGTTCTCTGTTTTTCATTATAAATTTACCTCCCAAAAAAGAATGTATCCTGCAAAAAATTATTAATTAAATTATACATCAACATTATCAGAATTTACAAATTTCCACAGAACAAGGTACAGTTCTTTGTTCGAAGGAAAAACGGACTAGTTTCATTCCATGAAATGCAAACCACATCTTATTATGAACTAGAATGAGGAATTTGAATTGAAGAGAACATCAAGGCGCAACCTCAAAGATTATTGACAAGTGGCTCGACCTTGCGGAAAAAGTATGTGAACGTGGGGATTTCCCAAGTCATTCAAAACATTTAATGTAATTTAGGGGAAAAAGGCATCATTAACGAGGCCTTTTCCTCCCAATTTATCAAAAATTGTCTTTAATAAGCTTCTCAATCGTGTTTACATCACTGTGTCTATTTAGAGGTTTCACTGACGGTCCTTCAATTATATCACCTTCGTAGGTAAATCTTGAGCCATGGCAGGGGCAATCCCAAGATTTTTCCGCAGAATTCCAATATAATTCACAGCCCATATGAGTACATGTTGTATCTACAACGTGCAATGTACCTTGTTCGTCTCTATATGCTCCAAGTCTTTCACCATTCACTTTAATAATTTTTCCTTCTCCCGCTTTAATATCGGTATTACTCGTTAAAGGTGAGATTTTCCCCTCAATTAGTTTTTCTGCAACATTAAGATTTTCAACAATAAAGTTTTTAGCGGAAGCAGCTATAGTTTGGCGTGAAGGGTTGTAAACATCCTGCCATGGGCTTTTTCCGTCAACGATTAAATCCCTTAATATCATCGCAGATGCTATACTGTTTGTCATTCCCCATTTGTTGTAACCGGTTGCAATATACATGTTTGGAGTGTTTGATGTGAAATGACCCACATAAGGAAGGCCGTCCAACGTCATGCAATCCTGGGTGGACCATCGGTAAGGAATATCCTCAACCGTAAAGATTTGGTTGGCATAATCTATCAAAGCCTCATAATGCTTGAGTGTATCTTCGCCTTGTCCGGTTTTGTGGCTTTCACCGCCGACCAGTATCAGCTCGCCGTCATCCGAACGTTGGCTGCGGATTGAGCGCTTTGGTTCTTCCATGTTTATATACATTCCGCCGGGATAACTTTCTTTTGCTTTGATGGCAACAACGTATGACCGTTCCGGATATAATCTTGCAAAGTATAGTCCGGCCTTATTGTAACAAGGGTAGTGCGAGGCGATTATGAGCTTTTCTGCAGTTACCTTCTTACCTTGATTTGTAATTAAAACATAGTTGTTATTATCTTCAATGTCTACAATTCTGCTTTGTTCAAAAATTTGATTACCGCTTCCGACAATTTCTTTTGCAAGGGGCAGCAGAAATTTTCGAGGATGAAATTGGGCTTGGTTGTCAAAGCGTACAGCTGCTTTAATTTGAAAAGGCAAAGGTATTTCTTCAAGATATGCGGCTTTTATACCAAGCGACTTGGCAATTTCAGCCTCATCTTTTATCTTATCAATGTACTTGTCCTGAAGTGTGTACACATATGCGGATTGAGAAACGAAATCACACTCAATGTTGTTTTCGGTTGCTATTTTTTCAATCATCCGAATAGCAGACTCGTTTGAATCGGCATATTGATGTGCCAATTCTCTGCCCATTTGACTGTTTATTTTACTGTATATCAAATCATGCTGGCAGGTAATTTTTGCAGTGGTATGTCCGGTTGTACCCTGTAAAATGCGGTCTGCCTCAATAACGGCTACTTTTACGCCGGCTTTACTAAGTAAATATGCAGAGGATATGCCGGTAATACCGCCTCCAATTATTGCGACATCAACCTTTATATCTTTGTCCAAAACCGGGTAATCAGTTTTGGGTGTAGAAGCCATCCAATATGGTTGGGGCGGCTTGGAAAAAATCTTTTCCTTCTCTATGGTCATAAAAATTCCCTCCGATTTATCTAAGATATATACAGTCCATAACAGTATTTTATTTTTTGCAGGTTGGTGCTAAAATATCCGCTTTGTGCATTATAGATTTATAATCAAACGGTTGCTGTTTTCAAGTTGAAGGGTATATAGAAAACTGCATTGAGGAAATGATCTATGTATGACCAGGTCCGGAGGCAAAGTGGTAGCCTTGTATATAGAAAACTGCATTGAGGAAATGATACTTTCGTAAATGGAAATAACATATGAGGTTTGGTAAAATAAGTTTGGGTTTTTATACACAAATAAGAGGATTTGATAGCAGTAGAATGTGGTTATGCCTTGGTTCAACTATGTTTTGTTGGGCAATGTTTATTTGAGGCTAAAAAAGAATAGCTCCAATTATTTCTGAGTGATATTGGTTTTAAAGTTGAGAAACTGTCTGCTACAAAGAGATATATGTTTAAAATTCTGATTTTGAGGAGATGGTTAAATGAGAAAATGCATAAGATGTGATTTTGAAATGTCTGAAGACTTCGATGTCAAGGTGGAAGGCGGAGCTTACGGATTAAAGATTACAAAGCCGGGTATCTTTAAAGAAAACCTTGGCAAAGTGCATTGTGCTGTATGCTCCAAATGTGGATACATTGAGTTTTATTTAAAAGATACAACAAAAATATCTGAGTGAAAATAATAACGAGACAATAGTTCTCTGATTGCAGATATAAGAAAAATGGTATTATTTTGCTTGGGTTAGAAGTGTTTCTATGTTGTTATCGGTAAAATCATACCATATGGTATCCGGCTTTTCGTCTTGCATGTTAATAGCTGCTAGAAAATCCTCTTCTGTAGAAGTTTTATGATTGACAATATAAGAAAAGATCAGATTATTGCCGGAATCATAGCTTGCTTCACAATAAGTTATCTTATTTACTGTGTACCCCTTATTTGTGAATTCTATTGTACCAAACCCATGATCTGCCACGCCGCCGGAAAAGGAAAATGTACCGTCAGCTTTTAAGTCCATAAAAGATCTATACGATAAAGTGTAGCCATAAACCATCCCATTATCATATCGCAAAATCTCAAAACCGGAACCGTCGTTGTCATTCACAGAAAGACAAAGGATTACTTCCGGAACGTTGTCATTTTCCAGATCAACTATTGCAAACTTTGTGGCTTCTACCTTAACACTGCTGTCAGCGCTAACAGCTTCATTTAGTTGGGTAATATTTAATTCTTTATTGGCATCGATGCTGAAAAACGTGGTTTTGCTTTGCAATACCGACCGGTACGCGCTCATCGGTGATTTGTCCGAAGTGTTTTTGCATCCTCCAAGCATAAGTGCCGCTAATATGGTGATAAATAGTATGCAAATCTTTTTTTCATTTTTATAACTCCTTTTTATTAAACTTGAGCTGCCAGAGCAAACGCTATATAAGTTATTGGCTATATTTCTCTTTGTTTGTCATTGCATACTCGAGTAATGTATGTAGATAGTATATGTGGGAAGAATACCTTTGTCAATCTTTCAAAAATCCATCGAGAGCCATGTCTACCCTTATACGAAACAATTTTTTAATGATGTGGCACTGCTTAGAAAAACTGATTTGCCCAAAATCGGTACTTGTTAGTTTTTGCGGAGAGAATATCAGGTTTGCCTATTGGTGGGAAAAAATAGAGGATTATGATATCATTATATTATTGAAAATTATGGAGTTGATTCGGAAAACTTTATACTCTACAACATGGAGGTCTGCATGAAAAAGCAGAAGATACTAAAAATTGGACTGATTACATCATTTTTGCCCTATGCTTATTTGCTGCTTAAGGCATTGTATCATACAATCTGGGGATATGATGTATATACATGGATAAAACCTTACTATGTAAAAACCGTTTATGGTTTGGAGGCATTTTTAGAGGTATTAGTCTGGGATTCAATTATTTTATGCATTGTACCGGTTTTACCGTTATGTTTTTTATATCAGCTAATCTATCTAATTGCTTATTTGATAAAAAAGCGTCGCAAAGAATGGGAATGAGATCAAAATGTTATAAAGAAAGGTCAAGGAGGTAGCGTAATGCCGCTTAAAATAATTCATAGCGATATAACCAAATTACATGTAGATGCAATCGTCAATGCGGCAAATTCATCCCTGCTTGGGGGAGGAGGGGTTGACGGAGCAATTCATCGTGTTGCAGGGCCTGAACTTGTTGAGGAATGCCGGATTCTGGGCGGCTGTAAAACCGGACAAGCAAAGATAACAAAAGGGTATAGGCTGCCGGCAAAATACATAATCCACACTGTTGGACCTGTCTGGCGTGGAGGTAAAAACAACGAGGAGAAGTTGCTTAAAGATTGCTATAAGAATTCGCTTGCACTGGCAAAAGAATATAATTGCGAAAGTATTGCCTTTCCGCTGATATCGGCAGGTGCCTTTGGATATCCGAAAGACAAGGCAATTGAAACGGCTGTTACGGTTATAGGGGATTTCTTGCTTGACAATGAGATGACAGTTTATCTCGTTATATACGATAAAACGGAATTTGTGTTGCCTAAAGAGCTGCTTTCATCCATAACCCAATATATCGATGATAAATACATGGAAGAATACCTTCTTGAGCCGGAAGACGGACTTGCGAGAATATACGAACTTGAAGAAAGCTATAGAGAAGCTCCCGACATGCTTTCAAAAGAAGTACCTGCCCCGGTGAGAAAGAGTAGAAGAAGGCTGGAAGATGTGGTAAAGAATCTGGATGAAACATTTTCCCAGATGCTATTGCGTTTGATTGATGAAAAAGGCATGACGTATGCAGAAACCTATAGAAGAGCCAATGTAGACCGCAGGCTGTTTTCTAAAATAAAAAATGACGTAGAATACAAACCGAGCAAGAATACTGTAATTGCTTTTGCAATAGCGTTGAGATTAAATCTCGATGAAACTAAAGACTTGCTGCAAAAGGCCGGTTTTGCGCTTTCCCGAAGCAATAAGTTTGACATTATCATTGAATATTTTATTGAGGAAGGCAACTATAATATTTTTGAAATAAACGAAGCTTTGTTTGCGTTTGACCAGGAATTGTTGGGAGTGTAAATCATAAACGGGATAGAATTGTCGCTTTCCATGCGACCAATTATATAATGAATGATGTTATCCTTTAATTAAAATAAACGATTGGGGGATAACATGATGAAAAAAGGTTTAACGGAATTGGTTTTATTCTTGACAGGAGCGGATCTATGGAAGGCCTTGAAAGTGATACTATAGGCGGATACAACTCTATGCTGGAAAAGCAGAAAAAGGAGCCTGGAGAGGCCATAGTAACTACTGTACTGTTTGACGACAAATATGAATTGCTGCACGACCGTATTAACCTTCGGGGAATATCTCCAATAACAGACAAAGAATATTTTGCCAGAGGTACTACTGCGCTGTTGGATGCGGTGGGAAAAACAATAAATAAAATTGCAAATGCTCAAAAGCATACAAGCGAAGATGAGCGGACCGAACATGTTATGTTTGTGATTATAACCGACGGTATGGAAAATGCCAGCAGGGAATTTGGTTATGAAAAAGTTCGCGAGATGATAGAACGTCAAAAAAGCCAATACGGATGGGAGTTTATTTTTCTTGGCGCAAATATTGATGCAGTTGCAACGGCAGAGCGTTTTGGAATAAACAGTGACAGAGCGGCAAATTATAACGCAGACAGTGAAGGCACTATGCTTAATTATGAAGTAATCAGTGAAACAGTAAGTTGTATGCGTGAGAGCCGCCCTATAGCAGCGGACTGGAAATGCCGTATTGAAGAGGATTTCAAGAAACGCAGAATGAAGAGATAAAATTATGTATCGATCAATTTGTAGACTATTATCCAGTTACTTAATGCATTGACCTTCATATAATATAATAAAAAATATATAGTGGAGGTCAATATGCAAAACTATTATAGCAATCCGTACATCAATTATTATGGGAACTATGCGGATAATAGGTTTATTTATACCAATAGACAGAATACATATACACTTGATAGACAAATAGGAGATGTAAACGGTGACGGAGTACCGGATATAGTTTATCTGGTGGGTGATAAAAATCAAAACAGCTTTTATGAAAACATTAGGATTATGGTACAGGACGGCAGTACTCTTCATTGGTATGTTATTCCTTTGTATCCAAATTATAGTACGGCCTTCGATCCGTGGCTGTTTCTAGGCAGCTTTACCGGATTTAGCTCCAAGGAGATAATGGTAAGTCTTCCTGTTGGAGGAAGCGGAGCACTAACGTATTATTATGTTATATCATTCTATAATAACAAAGCCGAATATATGCTTGGCCCTGAGCAATTTACGAATCTTACGCAAACCCTAAAGGTTGAAGTTAAATATATGGACAATTACAGAGTGCTTGTTGAAAGCAATAAGCTTAACCAATCTTATATAGTGGATGTAAGCGACAGAAAGGAATTTTACGAAGGAACGGTTTATAACAAGGAAGGCAAGCTAATTAAACCCTTAGAAGGATTCGTTATTTATCAACCCCATCTATATCCGATTAAAATGGATGGTATTGCTCCATATAAGCTTTTGGCACAAAACGATATAGCAGGAACTTCCCATGCTGACGGGCTCGGTTATACAGTGACATACTGGAAATATGACAGGCAAAGTAAATCCTGGATTTTAGATCCGGAGTACTTTTGGGTTATGCTTGGGTAAGCCTTAATAAGTTTGACAAAAATTTTGTCCATATAATGTCTAAGAGGATTGTTTATGTGTCTTGCAATCTGCCATAGAAATATCAAAAACAAACATCTGTTTTTGATATTTCTGTATTTGGGCAGAAAAATAGAAAGGGTGATTTTCTTCAATTTTAAAACTGCAATTAACAGAAATAACGAGGGTGATTCAGGCGATTAAATATGGTAGTATTGTTATAGACTGTTTATTAAGGAAGCGTTCGTTGAGTTCGCAGCGTCAGGGAAATAGACCATTATATAAGGAGATTATATATGAAAAGAATAAAAATTTTTTTAATATAACTTTAGTTGTTTTAATAATGCTTCTATTACTTGTATTATTTATACCATCCAGAACACCACAGATTGAAGGAAATAATAGTGTTGCATCAATCGAAAAAGCAGAAATCGGCGGAATAGAACAATACATAATGATAAGAGGCAGAGATATTAGCAACCCAATACTTCTTTTTTTACACGGAGGTCCGGGATACGCACAAATCTCATATGCAAGAAAATATCAAGAAGAGCTAGAGGACAGCTTTATTGTTGTAAATTGGGACCAAAGAGGGGCCGGAATGACGTTTTCATTTAATATCCCTAAAGAAACGATGAACAGAGAGCAGTTTATAGAAGATGGTAAAGAACTGATTGACTATCTATGTAAAAAGTATAATAAAGAAAAAGTATATCTAGCCGGTCATTCTTGGGGAAGCGAATTGGGTCTATATATTGTGGAGCGGTATCCAGAAAAGGTTGCAGCATTTATAAGTATTGGACAAGTAGTGAACGGGATTGATAATGAAGTGGTTTCTTATGACTATGTTGTAGAGATGGCTCAAAAAGAGAATAATAAAAAAGCATTAAAAGATTTGGAAAAAATCGGGCGTCCTCCATATAAAAACGTAGTCAGAGATACGGTGACTCAAAGAAAATGGCTTAGCAAATATGGGGGAGTGGAAAGGAAAGTAAATACATTAAAAGATATTATTCTCTCAAGCTTTTTTTCTCCGGAATATACAGGGATTGACGGAATTAAATTTGCTTTGGGAAGTAAATTTACCGCAGATACCATGTGGGGACATAATAATGATTTGGATTTTATAAGGGATTTACCTGAAGTGAAAGTACCTATTTACTTTTGTGTAGGTAGATATGATTATAATACTCCTTCTATTTTGGTAGAAAAATATTATAATCATATAATTGCTCCAAAAAAAGAAATCATATGGTTTGAAGAATCCGCACATTTCCCTCACCTTGAGGAACCTGAAAAATTTGCTCAATTAGCGATAAGAATAAAAGAGAACAATGAAGAATAAATGTTACCGCTGTACTTAAATATTAATTTTTAGAAAGACATTATATATAGTTAGTATTAAAAGGTGGAGGTAGCCATTTTCACTATGAATAAAACAGAATTAAGTAAATTTATAAGCCTTATTCTGAGGCATAAACCTGAGACAATCATCGGTATATCATTGGATGAACACGGATGGGCAAACGTTGATGAACTGATTGCAGGTATTGCCAAGACAAAGGAGTTTAATATGGGGGTTTTGGAGGAGATTGTAAGAACAGACGACAAACAGCGGTTTTCTTTTAATGAGGATAAGACTTTGATACGTGCAAATCAGGGACACTCCATTCCTGTGGATGTGGAGTTGGATGAAGCGGTTCCGCCGGAGATATTATGGCATGGAACAGGAGAGAAATATGTTAAATCCATTGATGTAAAGGGATTGATACCGAAAAGCAGGTTGTATGTGCATTTATCAAAGGATGAAGAAACAGCAATTAAGGTAGGTACCCGTCATGGCAAACCTGTGCTGTATCGAGTAAAATGCGGAGAAATGGCTTTGGATGGACATAAGTTTTATTTGTCTAAGAACGGTGTCTGGTTAACAAAAGCAGTGCCTGTGAAATACTTGGATAAAGCCGATGTGAAGTATGAACATTAGGTTAGAAAAATGTATTTCCGATGGAGTCTAAACTGAAGATGATGTTCGGAATTAAAATTACTTATTAGTGTTGTGCATTAAAAAGTAATAAATTGTATTACCAATAAAATAGCAAAGCAAAAGCATAAGCTGG
>NZ_BAVR01000059.1 GCF_000521465.1 Acetivibrio straminisolvens JCM 21531 | reverse complement strand
GTTGCCAAGTTTGCATACTCTTGTGCAGAAAAAGGGGTAAGTCTTGATGATGTAGTTGCCAAATTAGGGGTCGCTGCATAAAGTTTTACATTTTACTGCACAAGTCAAATTTCTTTATTTACTCTCCGGTTGCCGGAGGTATTAGACTGAACTTGCAAGATTAAAACCTTTTGATCTTATTGAAAATGGAAAAGGAAAATCAAAAGAAAATACCGGTCAAATTCAAATCAATTCTTAATAATTCTAAAACTCTATTATCCACAAAAAGAACAAATTTAACATTCTCTTAAAATTCCCAACTTAAAAAAAGGGGGACTTCCGTAAAAGTAAAACAGAGGCAAACAAGTAAATTTTAATATGCAATATTTTGACTTCTACCATAAGAACGAATATTATTTCCGAATTCTTCATTTATACACCTAAAAATAGTTGTAGTTAAGTCTGAACAATTTTCGAAATTTGCCGCAAATAATTACAAATAATTATTTTTAAGGGGTGAATTGTATGAAAAAGAGAGCAATTTTAAGCATGCTCTTGGTATTATCTTTAATTTTTGTCAGCATTCCTGAATTGCAATATCCGGTAATGGCTGCTTCCATAGAATTAAAAGGGACGGATATTTACAACGGATTAAGAGGACAAAGCTTTAACGAGGGATGGAAGTTTAATAAAGGTGACGTAAGCAATGGGCAAAGTGTAAATTATAATGACAGCAATTGGTCGGATGTCACTTTGCCTCATGACTGGAGTATTTTTAATTCCTTTAATCAATGGTCTCCTGCAGGAGATGGGGGAGGCTACTTAGACGGAGGAATCGGATGGTACAGAAAAACTTTTACCGTACCTTCAAATTATTCCGGCAAGAAAGTTTTCATAGGATTCGACGGGGCTTATATGAACAGCCAGGTATGGATAAACGGTAACTTCTTGGGCAGCCGTCCATATGGATACAGTTCTTTTGAATACGACTTGACCCCATACCTTAACATAGGCGGCAAAAACGTAATTGCAGTCAAAATCAACAACAACCAGCCCAACAGCCGCTGGTATTCGGGAAGCGGTATTTACCGCAACGTATGGCTTACAGTTTTGGATCCGGTCCATGTAGACTATTGCGGAATGTTTATAACAACTCCAAAGGTAAGCAGAGATTCGGCTACAGCCAATGTGAGCACGAAAGTGCTAAACCAGAGCAATTCGGCCAAAGCAGTTTCTTTGAAAACTACAATTATGGATGCAAGTGGCAATCAGGTTGCCTCCGATATATCATCAACAGTTAACATATCAGCCGGTAGTGACAATATATTTAACCAAAATATTACAGTATCTAATCCCCATTTATGGGCTCCTGATTCCCCTTATCTTTATATGGTTCAAACAGAAGTAATTGTTGACGGAAAAGTGGCTGATACCTATAGGTCGACCATGGGATTTCGTTACTTTAACTTTAACAGCACTACCGGTTTTTCTTTAAACGGCGTTAACATGAAAATGAAAGGAGTATGCCTTCATCATGACTTGGGAGCTTTGGGAGCGGCAGTAAACTACCGTGCCATTGAAAGACAGCTTCAGATTATGAAAGAAATGGGCTGTAACGCTATTCGTACATCACATAATCCTCCGGACCCTCAAGTGTTGGAAATATGTGACAGGTTAGGCTTGATGGTTATGGATGAAGCATTTGATTGCTGGGAAACCGGTAAAACTGCCAATGACTATCATCTGTATTTCAAAGATTGGGCCAAAAGGGACCTTCAGGATTTTGTAAAAAGAGACCGCAACCATCCATCAGTGATTATGTGGAGTATAGGCAATGAGATTCCCGAGCTACCGTTGAAACTGCCACAAAGCTGAAAAACTGGGTGAAGGAAGTTGATCCTACTCGTCCGGTAACATGGGGTTGTTTTGCTATAAATATGGGAGATGAAACTTATAAAAGAATTGCAAGTGTTCTTGACTTGGTGGGATACAACTATTTTCCCTTTATGTATGACCAAGGACGCAAGGAACATCCCGAATGGATAATGTTCGGTAGTGAAACAAGTTCGGCGGTAAGAAGCCGGGGTGTCTATAAAACTCCGACCAATCAGAATATACTGACCGATAAGGACAACCAGTGCTCATCTTATGACAACAGCGTGGTTGCCTGGGGTAACAGTGCAGAATCGTCATATTACGAAATCAACAGGCGGAGTTACATGTTTGGTGAATTCGTTTGGACGGGATTTGACTATATCGGTGAACCGACACCGTACAAATGGCCATCTAAAAGCTCATATTTCGGTATCGTTGACACATGCGGATTTCCAAAAGATATATATTATTTCTATCAGAGCAAGTGGAGTGACAAGCCGATGGTGCATATCCTGCCCCATTGGAACTGGTCAAACGGTACTACTGTAGAAGTTTGGGCTTATAGCAACTGCGATACGGTGGAGCTTTTCCTAAACGGTACTTCCCTTGGAGTAAAGAGTATGGGAAATAACGGCCACGTTTCGTGGAATGTTCCTTGGACTCCCGGAACGCTCAGAGCCAAAGCTGTCAAAGGAGGGACAGTGGTTTATGACGAGGTAACTACTGCCGGAAATCCCGCCAAGGTAAGGTTAAAACCGGATAGGACAACTATTGCGGCTGACGGCAAGGATTTGGTATTTATAGAAACCGATATTGTAGACAACAACGGCGTTCTTGTCCCAACGGCAAGCAATACTGTGAACTTTTCCATATCCGGACCTGGAGTAATTGTCGGAGTTGACAATGGAAACCCTGCAAGCGTGGAACCCTACAAGGCAAACAGCAGGCAAGCTTTTAGCGGAAAGTGCCTTGTGATAGTCCAAGCGACCAAAACCAACGGGACTATTATAGTAACGGCCAACTCGAACGGATTGGAATCCGACAGAGTGATTATTGAGACAACCGGAGGGGAGCCGGAACCGACTCCTGTACCAAGGTCGGCTTTTACGCAAATCGAAGCGGAAAGCTACGACATTCAATCGGGAATCCAGACTGAAGAATGCAGCGAAGGCGGGGAGGATGTAGGATATATTGAAAACGGAGATTTTGTGGTCTATAAGGCTATTGATTTTGGTAACGGGGCAGCAAGTTTCAAAGCCAGAGTAGCCAGTGCTACAAACGGAGGTAATATTGAGCTTAGGCTTGACAGTATTGACGGTCCTATAGTGGGTACTTGTCCGGTTACGTCCACTGGCGGTTGGCAGGAATGGGCTGATGCGACATGCGAGGTAAGTGACTTAAAAGGAGTCCATGATCTTTATTTGAAATTTACCGGAGGTAGCGGCTACCTGTTTAATATAAATTGGTTCACTTTTGTTGAAGGAAACAATGGCGTGCATTTGGGTGATTTAAACGATGACGGAAAAGTAAACTCGACAGACCTTCAGCTCATGAAAATGCATGTGCTCCGTCAAAAACAGCTTACAGGAACAAGCCTCTTAAATGCAGATGTAAACAGGGACGGTAAAGTGGATTCTACCGATGTTGCATTATTAAAAAGATATATATTGAGGCAAATATCTTCTTTTGATGATTATGCCAAATCTTAAGTGGAGGTATAGAAGGATGAGGAAAGTCTTTTTATCACTGCTTGTGAGTGTTTTAATTATAAATCTTTATATTCTGCCGTGTTTTGCGGACAATCCGATAGTACAAACAATCTATACTGCTGACCCTGCTCCCATGGTATATGACGGGAGATGCTATGTGTATACCACTCATGACGAGGATGTCCTTATTGATAACTTCTTTACAATGAATGACTGGAGATGCTACTCAACAACAGACATGGTAAACTGGACCGATCATGGTTTGGTGCTGTCCTACACTGACTTTAGCTGGTCAAGCGGTAAAGCGTGGGCAGGGCAATGCGTAGAAAGAAACGGTAAGTTCTATTTTTACGTTCCTCTGGGAAAGAAAGGCGGAGGAGAGGCGATTGGAGTTGCAGTAGCGGACAGTCCGACGGGTCCGTTTAAAGATGCCTTGGGGAAGCCTTTGATAGACCGGGGAGGCTGGGGTGAGATAGACCCCACCGTGTTTATCGATGATGACGGGCAGGCATACCTTTATTGGGGAAACCCTGATCTTTACTATGTGAAACTGAATCCGGACATGATTTCGTATTCGGGGGGAATTGTGAAAGTACCTCTTACAACATCAGCCTTCGGAACCCGAAGTAAAAACGACAGACCGACTTCCTATGAAGAAGGCCCGTGGTTTTACAAGCGTAACAATTTATATTATATGGTGTTTGCCGCAGGTCCGATACCCGAACATATTGCATATTCAACAAGCACAAGTCCTACCGGACCGTGGACCTATCGCGGTGTAATAATGCCGACTCAGGGAGGCAGCTTTACCAATCATCCCGGAGTAATTGATTATAAAGGAAACTCCTACTTCTTCTATCACAACGCTGCTTTGCCGGGAGGAGGAGGTTTCCACCGTTCCGTTTGCGTGGAAGAGTTTAAATATAATCCCGACGGAACAATCCCAAGAATCAATATGACTAAGGAAGGGCCTGCACAAATAGGCACTTTAAATCCATATGTAAGAAACGAAGCCGAAACCATTTGCTGGAGTTCAGGTATCGAGACGGAGAAATGCAGTGAAGGCGGAATGAATGTAGGCTTTATTGAAAATGGGGATTACATAAAGGTTAAGGGTGTAAATTTTGGTTCCGGTGCTGCATCCTTTGAGGCAAGAGTGGCATCGGCAACTAGTGGCGGAAACATAGAAATTCGTCTTGACAGCCCCACAGGAAAATTGGTGGGAACATGTGCCGTTACAGGAACTGGGGGATGGCAGACTTGGACTACGAAATCCTGCCCGGTTTCCGGTGCCGAGGGTGTACACGATTTATACTTTGTTTTTAAGGGCGGCAGCGGTTATTTGCTTAATATAGACTGGTGGAAGTTTACTCCGGCCGGTGCGGATCCAACGCCAACACCGACTCCATCACCAACGCCTGATGTGCTTTTGGGCGATTTGAATAATGACGGAAAAGTAAACTCGACAGACTTTCAGTTGCTGAAAATGCATATACTCCGTCAAGAACTTCCGGCAGGCACAAACCTTTCAAATGCGGATGTAAATAGAGACGGAAAAGTAGATTCCAGTGACTGTACTTTGTTAAAAAGATATATACTGCGTGTTATACCCTCTTTTCCTGAAGGTTAAAAAATTAATGAGTTTGGGAGTGGGACTATGATAAATGGAATTATAAAAAGACATTTGATAGTAATGATGGCTTCGCTGATTACGGTATGTGGATTATTACCGGTAAATACGGTAAAAGCAGCGGAATCGGTAACTTATTATGTATCTCCCACCGGTAGTGACAGCAATCCGGGTACAATAGATGCACCTTTTAAGACAATTACCAAAGCTCGGGGCGTGGTGCGAACCGTCAACGGCAATATGAAAGGTGATATTTATGTATATCTGAGGGGTGGCACTTATAACATTACCGAAACAATCACGTTCGGTCCTCAAGACTCGGGAACGAACGGATATCGAATTTATTATATGGCGTACCCCGGCGAAACACCTGTATTAAGCGGTGCAACAAAGGTTACAGGCTGGACGCTGCACAGCGGCAATATATACAAGGCACAGTTAAACCGTTCGACAAAACTACGAAACCTGTATGTAAATGACAAGAGAGCTTCAATGACCAGTAAGAGGGTAACTGCCAGAGGAGGACACGGAACTTATTCCGTTACTGCCGGGCAGGCTCCTTGGGCGTGGACCAGCGGAAGCAAGAGTGACGGGGTCCGGTACGATATGTCGGAAGTACCGGAAATTACCCGCAACAAGGACGATCTTGAGATAGTAAACGGAACTACATGGAATGAGAATATTGTTTGTACCCGTGATGTAATTACAGCCAACGGTTACAGGGTGCTTCTTTTGCAACAGCCCTACGGTCCATAGCACAGACCCCAGGGTGGGGTGCGGCTTTTTCTACTTCGGGTACCCATACAATTTATAATGCCTTTGAATTTTTAAATTCTCCGGGCCAATTCTATTTTGACAAAACAGAAAAAACCCTCTATTACTATATCCGTCCCGGAGAAAATATGGAAACTGCCGAAGTTTGGGCCCCGATGGTTGAAAAACTCATTGAGATTTCCGGAACATCAACTTCAGACAGGGTTAAGAACATAACTTTCCAGGGCATTACCTTTGCATATACCGATTACAACCTTGTTGAGGTCGGAGGTTCCCGGGGTAAAACGACATGCCAGGCTGCGCAAGGCTTTATAGCTTTTTACAACGATAATTGGCACAACACCAAATATGATCTTGTTGATACACTGCCGGGAATGATCAATTTAAGGAACTGCGATTCCATCGATTTTATTGAAAATGTGATTAAACACAGCGGTGCAGACGGTATTTCCATGGTAAACGATGTTATAAACTCCAAGGTCATCGGCAACTATATTACCGATATCACATCAAGCGGTATAACCGTAGGTCATCCGCAGCATGTTTATATAGGAGACGGCGGAAACCGTGCAAAATATCCTCGCGGAGTTGAAGGCGTTTGTAAGAACAATACCATTTCAAACAATGTCTTGTATGACATAAGCATGGTTCCGGGATTTGGCGGATGTGCCGCGATAACTGCGTACTTTGTAGAAAGTCTTGAAATAACCCATAACCATGTCCAAAAGACGGCTTACAACGGTATACATTTGGTTGGGGATGGTGCAATTTTAAAGACTCCACAACGTGCAAGAACAACACAATAAGCTACAACAGGGTTGTTGATACCTTGTCCAGGCTTCATGACAGCGGAGCAATATATACCATAGGTCAGATGCCGGGTACAAATATCAACGAGAATTATGTAAAGGGCATTCCGCCGGCAACATACGGCCCTACCTATGGTTTGCATAACGACGAAGGCACTGCATATATAATTGAAAACGACAACGTCCTGGATATCGACCCGGGAGTAAAATATACCATCAACTGCGAAGATTTCGGAGAAAAACACAATTTGACAATCCTAAGGACCTATGCGACGGTGAGCAAAATGGGTAAAAATCCTCCAAACAGCAAAATTGACCCTCCCGTTGCGGTTCCGGATAATGTATGGCCGCTTAAGCAGTATAATGTGTGCCTGAATTCGGGAATTCAGGAGGAATATAGGAGACTTTTGCCCGACAGCTTGCTTTCAACACCGGATTATGTATTCCCGGCAAGCTGTGCTGCAGAAGCTGCGTCAATTATAAATATAAGGAGCAGCGGAGACCCTTCCAATACGGTATGGTTTGCACCGGCCGGGACGACAACCTTTGTTGAAGGAGCTACCATGACCAAGGCGGCAGGAAATGCGACTTCTATTATTGCACCGTACACTGCCGGAACATACAAGCTGTATATACTTAATTCACAGGGTGTAAAAATCGGAGAATCGAAAGCAATATTGAGAGTGAGCGGTTCTGCCAATCCTCCGTCTGACGAACCGCAGTTGGCCTTTACACGGATTGAGGCTGAGAGTTACAGCGGGCAATCGGGAATACGAACCGAAGACTGCAGCGAAGGCGGAATGGATGTAGGGTATATTGAGAACGGAGATTATGTTGTTTATAAGAACATAGATTTTGGCAAAGGGGCGGCAAGTTTTAAAGCGAGAGTAGCCAGTGCTACAAGCGGGGGTAGTATTGAGCTTAGGATTGACAGTATTGACGGGCCTGTAGTGGGTACTTGTCCTGTTGCCTCCACTGGCGGCTGGCAGGAATGGGTCGACGCGGAATGCGAAGTGAATACTCTAAAAGGAGTCCATGACCTTTATTTAAAATTTACCGGTGGCGAAGGTTACCTGTTTAATATAAATTGGTTTACATTTGTTGAAGGAAACAATGATGAGCATTTGGGAGATTTAAACGGCGACGGAAAGGTAAATTCAACAGACCTTCAGATATTGAAGAAGCATTTACTCCGCATAACTTTACTTACGGAAAAAAATCTTTCAAATGCGGATGTAAACAAAGACGGAAAAGTAGATTCGAGCGATTTTAGTTTGTTAAAAAGATATATCCTTCGCACTATACCTGGGTTTTAAGCCGTATTTTAAACATTGAAGCTTTAAATTTTAATAAAAAATAAAAATAAAAAAGGGAGGAAAAATATGTCAAGAAAAGCTTTAAGTGTGCTACTAGTTTGCTTGATGCTTATAACATATTTAGGCATCACAGTAAACACTTCATCGGCAGCATCGCTGCCAACTATGCCGCCATCGGGATATGACCAGGTAAGGAATGGCGTCCCAAGGGGGCAGGTTGTTAATATTTCTTATTATTCTACAGCAACAAACAGTACAAGGCCCGCAAAGGTTTATCTGCCACCGGGATACTCGACCAGTAAAAGGTATAGCGTTTTGTACCTATTGCATGGTATAGGTGGAAGTGAAAACGATTGGTTCTGGGAAGGGGGCGGCAGAACCAATATAATTGCCGACAATCTAATTGCCGAAGGAAAAATCAAGCCTGTGATAATAGTTACACCCAACACTAACGCAGCGGGACAGGGAATAAGTGACGGTTATGAAAATTTCACAAAGGATTTGATTAATTGCCTTATTCCCTACATAGAATCACGCTATTCCGTTTATACAGACCGTGAACACCGGGCAATTGCCGGTCTTTCAATGGGAGGGGGTCAATCCTTCAATATCGGTTTGACCAATCTGGACAAATTTGCCTATATTGGCCCTATTTCTTCGGCTCCGAATACCTATGCCAATAACAGGCTGTTTCCCGATGGAGGAGCTGCTGCAAGGCAAAAGTTGAAATTGCTATTCATTGCATGCGGAACCAATGATTCTCTAATAGGATTCGGACAAAGGGTACACGAATATTGCTCTGCCAATAATATTAACCATATCTATTGGCTTATTCAAGGAGGGGGACACGATTTTGGTGTTTGGAAACCGGGTTTGTGGAATTTCCTCCAATTAGCAGAACAGGCAGGATTTACAGATTATAATGCGCCACCGCCACCGACACCGACCCCAAGGACAGCTTTTACACGTATCGAAGCGGAAGACTTCAATAACATGTCGGGAATACAAAATGAAAGCTGTAGTGAAGGTGGACTGAATATAGGTTATATAGAGAATGGAGATTATGTTGCTTATACCAATATAGATTTTGGTAGTGGAGCAGGAAAATTTCAGGCCAGGGTAGCAAGTGCCTCCAGCGGAGGAAAAATCGAGATAAGGATTGACAGTATTAACGGTCCTTTGGTAGGAACTTGTTCGGTTGAGGGTACTGGCGGTTGGCAGCAGTGGGTTGACGTGACATGCGATGTCAGCGGGCTAAGCGGAATCCATGATCTCTATTTGAAATTTACCGGTGGCAGCGGTTATCTGCTCAATATGAACTGGTGGAAGTTCACTCCAGCCGAGTCAAAACCAACGCCAACACCAACACCAACTCCTAATGAGCATCTGGGAGATGTAAACGGTGACGGAAAAGTAAACTCGACAGACCTTCAGCTTATGAAAATGCATGTACTCCGCGAAAAACTGCTTACAGGAACAAGCCTAATAAATGCGGATGTAAATAGGGACGGTAAAGTGAATTCTACCGACTGTAGTTTATTAAAAAAATATATACTGCGTGTTATATCTGAGTTTCCTAAATAAGATATAGTTTTTCAAATTAGTTGCGATCTAAAGCCCGGTATACAATGCGTTTGCAAAAATGTTTACCGGGCAGCCAAATTTTAATTGGGGGGTCTAGCATGTTATTTGCAAAAAAACCAAAAAGAAGCCTTGGGCTAAAAAAAGCCATTGTTATTCTATTGGTATTATGTATGTCACTTTTACAAAGTATTTTTGTCTATGGCTGGCAATCCGATAACGGAGACGGAACCTTCAACAATCCGCCATTGTATGCCGATTATCCGGACCCAAGTATAATCAGGGTTGGCAATTATTTTTACATGGCTTCTTCTACCTTTGTAGGTGTACCCGGGCTGGTTATTTTAAAATCGGAAGATTTGGTTAACTGGGAAATTGCCGGTCATTGCATATCATCGTTTACCGGTGACAGTAAGTACAACCTGGAGGGAGGTACAAAGTACGGAAATGGTTGCTATGCTCCTTCCATAGCCTACAAAAACGGAACATTCTATGTGGCGGTTACTCCCAACGGTGAAAGAACCCGTATTTATTACGCCAAGGATGTGGCCGGACCTTGGAATTACAATACTTTAGGGGGTAGTTACTTTGACCCTTGCTTGTTTATTGATGATGACGGCTCAGCATACTTGGCCTATGGCGGAGCTTGGGAGAACTCGATAAAAATGATACAGCTAAATTCCAATTTGAGCGCCACAGTAGGTTCATCACGAGTAATTCTTTCATATAAAAGTGTTGAAGGTACACATTTGTCGAAAGTCAACGGAAGATATTATTTATTTAATGCCGTACCGGCACAAAGGTTGGTATGTTCGAGGGCAAATAACGTATGGGGTCCTTATGGTGAAACCATAACCCTGTGTACTGCCGGAAAAGGAGGACATCAGGGAGGTATTGTCGATTTGCCCGACGGCACTTACTGGGGATATCTTCACCAAGATGACGGCGCAATCGGCCGCCCCACCAGAATATGTCCTATTACATGGCAGAATGGCTGGCCTATGTTCGGTAGACCGGGATATATAGGCCAGGTTGAATCGAAATATACCAAACCGATACAGAATAAGCCTATAAAAGTTCCGGCGGCTTCAGATGAATTTAACTCCGATTCTTTAGGACTTCAGTGGATGTGGAATCATAATCCGGATAATTCAAAATGGTCCTTAACCGGAACCTCATTGAGATTAAAAGCTACTACTGCAAAGGATTTTTGGACTGCCAGAAACAGCTTGACTCAAAAAGGCCAGGGACCCATTAGTACAGGTACCATTAAAATCGATTGCAGCGGTATGCAGCCCGGAGATATATGCGGATTGGGAATGCTGGGAGATCCGCGGGGTTATATAGCGGTTACCAGGGATCCAAAACGTATAATAATGACGGAGGAAGAGGTTGTAAAGGCAACTGTTAACAATATAACTTCGAATATCTTATATTTCAGGCTGGAAATGAACTTCATGACCAAGCAGGCAAGGTTCTTCTGGAAAGATGACAACAGAGATTGGCAGCAACTCGGACCGGCAATAACCATGGGCTTTGACTGGCAGTATGGAACATTCCAGGGAGAACAGTATGCCATCCTGAATTTCAATCCTAATGGAAGCACCGGTTACATGGATGTTGATTGGTTCAGGTTAAATGATATACCCGGTGACAATCAGACGCCCCAACCCACACCGACTCCCATTCCGAGACAGGCTTTTACGAAAATTGAAGCGGAGAGCTACAATAATCAATTGGGAATTCAGACCGAAAAATGTTCGGAAGGCGGAGAGAATATAGGCTTCATTGAGAATGGGGATTATGCTGTTTACAAAAACATTGATTTCGGTAACGGTGCTGCAAGTTTTGAAGCCAGAGTTGCCAGTGCTACCAACGGAGGTAAAATTGAGCTTAGGATTGATAGTATTAACGGACCGTTGATAGGAACATGCCCTGTAGCCGGAACGGGAGATTGGCAGACGTGGAACACTGTATCTTGTGATGTCAGCGAAGTAAAAGGCAACCATGACCTTTATTTAGTATTCACCGGAGGTAGCGGTTATCTGTTTAATGTAAATTGGTTTACTTTTATTGAAGCAAACAATGATGAGCATTTGGGCGACTTAAATGGAGACGGAAAAGTAAACTCGACAGATCTTCAAGTATTGAAAAAGCATTTACTCCGCATAACTTCGCTTACGGGAAAAGAACTTTCCAATGCGGATGTAACCAAAGACGGCAAAGTAGATTCCAGCGATTATACTCTATTAAAAAGATATATACTCAAGTTTATAACGGATTTTTAGAAAGATGAAAATGAAATGGAATTGAGTTATACTTAAAGTATGATTCTATTTCAGGGAGGGAGATTCTAATTAAAACTATGAAAGCAAGTATAAAAATTAGAACAGTTGCATTTGTATCTATTATTGCAATTGTCGCAAGTATTATAAGTTTTATTCCGAACCGGGCATATGCAAGCCCGCAGAGAGGCCGTCCGCGCCTTAATGCAGCCAGAACTACATTTGTAGGCGACAATGGACAGCCGTTACGCGGTCCATATACTTCCACGGAATGGACGGCGGCAGCTCCTTATGACCAGATTGAGAGAATTAAGAAACTGGGATTCAATGCTGTACACCTTTATGCAGAGTGCTTTGACCCCAAATATCCTGCAGCCGGAAGTAAAGCTCCGGGATATGCAGTTGATGAAATTGACAAGATAGTGCAAAGGACTCGTGAGCTTGGTCTTTACCTGGTAATAACCATAGGTAATGGTGCCAATAACGGAAACCATAATGCAAGATGGGCGAGGGATTTCTGGAACTTCTATGCACCGCGTTATGCAAAAGAAACGCATGTGTTGTATGAAATACACAATGAGCCTGTGGCATGGGGCCCTCCATATTCTTCTTCGACGGCCACTCCTCCCGGTGCCGTTGATATGGAAATTGACGTTTACAGGGTTATCCGTTCACATGCTCCGGAAACACCGGTGTTGCTATTTTCCTATGCGGTATTTGGAGGCAAAGGGGGAGCGACCGAAGCCTTGAAAGACATACGCGCTTTCAACAAGGCGGTTTTTGGCAATGAGAACGCAGTGTGGACAAACGAAGCTGTAGCGTTTCACGGATATGCCGGTTGGCAGGAAACCACCATCGCTGTCGAGGAGCTTTTAAAAGCCGGTTATCCCTGCTTTATGACTGAATATGCCGGAGGAGCTTGGGGAAGCGGTATGGGAGGTCTTGATATCGAACTTACCTACGAGCTCGAGCGCATGGGAGTCTCTTGGCTTACTTTCCAGTATATTCCTCCTAGCGGTGTGTCGGATGATGTTACAAAGCCGGAATACTTTTCAGCATTGGTTGAAAGTTCCGGTCTTTCGTGGACTCCCGACTACGGGAACTGGCCGGTGGCCCGCGGTGTGCACGGCAATGGCGGATTGGCCAGGGAAACTGCGACATGGGTTAACAACTTCTTAACCGGAACAACCCGTATCGAAGCAGAAGACTTTGATTGGGGCGGAAACGGGATTTCGTATTATGACACAGATTCGGTGAATATTGGCGGCCAGTACCGTCCGGATGAAGGAGTGGATATTGAGAAGACTTCAGACATAGGTGGCGGTTACAATGTCGGATGGATTTCAGAAGGTGAATGGCTCGAGTATACCATACGAGTTCGGAATCCCGGGTACTATAACCTTTCGCTGCGTGTAGCAGGTACCAACGACAGCAAAGTTCAAATAAGTTTCGGAAACCAAGACAAGACCGGGGTTTGGGAGCTGCCTGCTACAGGAGGTTCTCAGACTTGGACCACAGCCACAAGGCAGGTGTTTCTTGGAGCCGGCCTGCAAAAAATACGCATCAATGCTTTGGCCGGAGGATTCAATCTGAATTGGATTGAACTTTCTCCAATATCTACAGGAACCATTCCCGACGGAACATATAAATTTTTGAACCGTGCCAATGCAAAGACATTACAGGAAGTAACCGGCAACAACAGCATAATAACAGCCGATTACAAGGGAATTACGGAACAGCACTGGAAGATTCAACACATTGGCGGCGGACAATACAGAATCTCATCGGCAGGCAGAGGTTGGAATTGGAACTGGTGGATGGGTTTTGGAACTGTCGGATGGTGGGGAACAGGCTCCGGTACTTGCTTTATTATAAGCCCACGGGTGACGGTTACTACAGAATCGTACTTGTCGGTGACGGCACGAACCTGCAAATATCCGCAGGTGATGTGAGCAAGATAGAGGGAAAGGCTTTACATGGTGGAGCCAATCAACAGTGGGCAATACTTCCGGTTTCAGCTCCCATGTTCCCGACAGGGCTAAGTGCGGCACTTGATTCTTCCGGTAATGCGGCCAATTTGACATGGAATGCCGCTCCGGGGGCAAACTCTTACAATGTTAAACGTTCTACCAAAAGCGGTGGTCCGTACACAACTATTGCCACCAATATCACATCGACAAACTATACCGACACCGGTGTGGCAAAGGGTACTAAATACTATTATGTTGTCAGTGCGGTAAGCAATGGAGCGGAAACTCTAAACAGTGCGGAAGCGATACTGCAATACCCTAAACTTACGGGTAATGTTATTGGTACTAAAGGCTCATGGAATAACATGGGGAACACGATTGACAAAGCTTTTGACGGTGACCTGAATACGTTTTTTGATGGCCCGACAGCGAACGGATGCTGGCTGGGACTGGATTTTGGTGATGGTGTGAGGAATGTCATTACACAAATTAAATTCTGCCCGCGCTCCGACTTTGAACAGCGCATGATAGGGGGAATTTTTCAGGGGGCAAATAAAGAAGATTTCAGCGATGCAGTGACACTGTTTACCATTACCTCACTACCAGGCTCCGGTACGTTAACTTCGGTAAATGTAGACAATCCAACCGGCTTCCGCTATGTCCGTTATTTATCGCCTGATGGCAGTAATGGTAATATTGCAGAGCTGCAGTTTTTCGGTACACCGGCCGGTGAGGAAGATGATGTGCATTTGGGCGATATAAACGGTGACGGAAAAATAAACTCAACAGACCTTCAGATGCTAAAAAGGCATTTGCTCCGTAGTATCAGGCTGACAGAAAAAGAACTTTTAAATGCGGATACAAATAGAGACGGCAAAGTGGATTCTACCGACCTTGCTTTGTTAAAAAGATATATACTTCGTTCCGTACCTACTTTGTAACGAAAAAAACCTCATCCAAAAATTGAGGCGATGAGAAGCAAAACATTTTTCTCATTGCCTCTTTTTTTTTCAATACCAATTCAACGTTTTTCTTTCGTATTCTTTGCAAGTAGAATTACTAACTAAGCTGGAACTGTAGATTAGAGATAGCTGATTTACTGTGTGTTCAGCATTTTCATGAATAAATCAGCAGTAAATAATATGAAACATTAGTTGTTAATTGTTTGTATACCATATGCACAAAAGATTCTAACATGCTCCAAAATGAATGTAAACTTTTTATCATTTTTCTATTTTATGTTTCCATATGCCTTTGAATCATAAACCAGGATATGTAATTATATGATAAACATGGGTTGTTCAAGAGGGTTTCAAGGGTTATTCAAGGCTTATTAAATGCTTTTTCAACGAATTCTCAACGGTCCTTCAAATGTAAATTAAAATCCGGTGCTAAAATTTGCTTTGTAAATCAAGTTTTATTCGAAAAATTCCCGGGTTTTTATTTGGATAAGACAGGCATTCACGCTATAAGAAAATACAGGTACTGCAAAAATCTTGTGAATTAAGAGGGGATTAAAATGACGGAAGATATTCAATTGTATCAAAACTTGTTGAGGTCGTGGGATGTATGCATGCAAAAAGGAATATCCAGGAAAGCTAGTAAGCCTTTATTGAAGCTGCCAAGAGAAGAACTGAAACTGATCATCGAAAAGAAGCGAAACAGAATAAGCAAATTTAATGAATTTATATACAGACATATTGATACACTGAAGAACATAAAAAACGATTATTGTTTTGTGCTGGCAAATGAGGAAGGTTGTTTGATAAGTGTTAAGTATAGGCCTGGAATGATTGAACGTGAATTTGAATATAAAGAATTTTTTGTACCCGGAGTGTTTTTTGCTGAAGAAAGCATAGGAGTAAATTCCATTTCCATTGCGGGAATATTGAAAAGACCCATACATATATATCCCGGTTTTCATTACTTAACTAAGCTGAAAAACTGGTATGAGTACTGCATTCCTGCGGTAAACAAGGGAAAAATGGCCGGATATATTGCGGTTGTCAGTTTTGGGCAGCCTATATCGAAAGCATTGGAAGGTTTTACAGATTTACTGGCGGTTAATTTATTTTATGAATACTTTGCAACGGGAAATGAAAATACAACTGATTTAAGCACATCACAGCAGCTTACAGAAAGGCAGTGTGCAATTCTTAGAATGATTGCACAGGGATTGTCGGATGAACAAATTGCCCAAGAATTGAATTTGTCTCTTGCAACAGTAAAATATCACAATCAGATTATATTTAAAAAGCTCAATGCATCCAGCAGGGTTGATGCTGTTGTTAAGGCTATAATGCTAAACAAGATAACCTTTTATGACCTATATAGCAAATATGCGTAGAATGCTAAACGCCCCTATTTAATTTTTGCTTGTTAAGCATTATCTTGCAGGGAAAATTGCAGTGATTCCGGATACTTGCTATTAGCGGCAATTGCTTATTTTTTGATTATATAAAGCTCTAAGTTTACTGTCGATTGATGTACTTATCGCTAGTAAACCTAGAGCTTTTTGATTATTTTAGTCTACAATGCTTGCTGATAAGCTTACCCTATCAATCTTTCCTGTGGAGGTTTTGGCCATATCTTTAATTCATTATCCGGAGTATATGAATTAAGTATTTCTTTAAAATCCCGCGGAGGTTTTGTTGAATATTCCTTGAAAAAGAGTTGAAATTCTTTTAAGTGGCGTATAGTTTATGGCGTTAATGCTCAAATTTAAATATCCAAATTTATAAAGTTGTGATAAGATAATATAATACTTAAGGTACAGGAGGAGGGGGTATTTGTAGAATATTGGGAACATAAGTGTAGCAATTCATTTTTTGCAAAAAAATAGAGATCATTATATTAAAATGCACTGGAAAAAAGGAACAAAAAATGATATTTTATATAGAGAAATGGGGAGTGAATACGATGGAAATAAAAATATTCACTATTAAAGATTTATTAGAAGTGATATTTGCATCTATAAACAGAAGTGCAGGATATTTTGCAGATGCATATCTTCTTAAAAGTGTTTCAATTGTTTCTAAATGGAAAAGTAAAAAGGTAAAGCCACAAAAAGAGGATATAAATAAAATCGTAGAATTTGTAGTTAAAGAATCAACGATTGTTGAGCAAAAAACTATTCGTGACAAAATAAATTGCCTTGTAAATGAATCTTCGCTTAGTACTGATATAAAAGAATTCATACTTTGCATTGAGGATTTTGAACTTTTTCTAAAAGAAACGCTAACAATAGCTGTTTCACAAAACAGTAGCTGCTTTGAAGCTGTTATTCAGGAAGAGAAAAATGAGAAAGATATGGAAAACATATTTATAGCTAAAGACAATGTACTTTTATCCGAAGACCCTCCCGACCCTCCTGAAAATGCAAGCAAAGTTTTATATGAAGATAATGATAATTTATATTCCAAACCCAGATCATATAAAAGCAGTAAATACATAAATAAAATTAAACTAACTTTAGTTGCCGCTTCAGCACTAGTCATTATAATTTCATTTGTTTTATTCGAGCAACTCAGTGTAGCTGATAATGCGAAAAAACCACAGCATTCACCCTTAGTAAAAAGTGATGATATTGATTCTCAAAATGGTTCCTCTTCTAATAAAGATGATACTGCGGACTTGAGCCAACCGCAATATGGGCATTCCAATATTGAACTTACTGAAGGTTCTCCCGAATCCGTAAATAAAAAACAGGAAGAGAACTCGGAGGAAGTTGCTGCAACGGATGATATGAATGGAAACAGCAGCATCAACCCCGAGAGTGAACAAATTTCAGAAGTTTCAAAGAATAATGGAGCGAACGCAGAGGCTTCACCAAAACACAACGGTATATACATAGAAATAGGTGACATAATTAGCGGAAATAATAATATCATGATAAGCAATCCTAAGGACAGCGTTATAAGTATTGTTTACAGACATTACTAATTTATGTATTTGGGGAGAGTATAAATGTCGAAATTTTATGTCGGTTTGTTAATTTTATGTCTGATTTTCATGGGGCAATTTATTAATAGTTCTGCTTTAAACTCGAATTTAAAAACAGAAAAATCTGTAATCACTGATCTCAACCCTAAAGTGGTAGGAGGGACAGTATATGTTCCTGCAAAAATAGTTTTTCTATCTCACGGTTGGGAAGTTACATGGTTGTCAAAGGACAAAATGCTTATTGCCGTAAAAGACAATGAAAAAGTTATTCTGAAAATTGATTCCAAAAAAGCAATCATAAATGGGGAAGATGTTGAACTTAGCGATATTGTCAGAATTATAGATGACGAATCCTACATACCTGTTGATTTTGCAACACAAAAATTCGGAGAAAAAGTGATTTGGGACAAGAATGGTAACATAATAATGGTAAGCCCGGATTTTGAATCAAATGTTATAGTGAATGGACATGGCAATATTATTATCGCCAAGGCAAAAGGAGTTATTTTAGATATATTAGAGCCAATTAGCAGCGATACGGCTTACGATTTGCTCCGTGCCGCAGATACCCTTCTTGAAAATAACAATATACCGGAAGCTATAGAAAAATATAAAAGTGTGTTGGAAAATATATCGAAAGAAGGAAATCCAAACTATTATGCCCATGCATCAAAGGGCATGGGAGATGCATACAGCATACTTGCACAAATAAAAGATACAAAGGCAAATATTGAGAAGGCTATATCCTCATATGAGAATGCGATTTCAATCTATCTGCCGAAAACAATACTGTCAACTATTATTACACCTTGAATAATCTTGGCAGTGCGTATAAAGTACTATGGGAAACAACGGGAAGAAAAGAGGACCTTTTAGAAGCTGTAAATTATTTCAAAAAGTCCTTGGACGTTGACTGTACCGAAAAATACATACTTGATTATGCCTTTATAAAATACAATATGGGTTCTGCATATCTTGAACTCAAACACGAAAGTTTGGCATTGGAATGCTTGATGGAAGCAAAAGATATATATGAGAGCTGTCTGGAGAATCTGGAATTTAACAATGACAGCTATACGCGGTCATCGATACAATATGGCTTGGGAAACACATACAAGCTTTTGTCAAAACTAATGTTTAAAAAAGAGTATCCGGAAAGAGCATCGGCCGCGTATAAAGAAGCTTTAAAGATTAGAACTATAGAATCTTATCCTTTTGATTATGCAGATATACACAGATGCATGGGAGAATTATACGGTGATATTGCTAAGCAGGGTATTTCTAAAGACAGTCTTAAAAAAGCTTTGGAGGAATATAAGGAAAGCTTGAGCATTTACTCTTTGGAGAAATATCCAATACATTATGCAAAAGTCAATTATGAAATGGCGAGTTTATACATGCTCGCGTCATACACACAGGAGGATAAGATGGGTAATTTTATAAAAGCAAATAAAGCTTTCGGGGAGGTGATGAAAGCATTAAGTAAAAATGAGATTTAGGCTATTTTAAAAGATATTAAGAGATTAAAAGGGGAGGAAGTATAGGGTTATGTTTAAGAAGTTCGGAATAATAGCAATAATTGCCGTAATAATACCGTGTTTTTTTATGCTTACATGCGGTGCAGATTCAAATAGTGAGGTGCTGGTAAACATAAACAGCATATCGGTAAAGATGGATATTCAACCGCGTATAGTTAATGGTGAAGTATTTGTACCTGTCAGGGAAACTCTGAACCTTTTCGGAATGAAAGTAGAATGGGATAAGTCATCAAGAACAGCTATAGCAACTAAGGAAAACAAAGTTATCGGTATAAAGGCTGAAAGTAATAAAGTATTGATAGATGGCGAAAATATAGATTTCAAGTTTTCTTCCTTCATATATAATGACAGGCTTTTCATATCACCGGAAATCTTTCGGTATGGATTTGGTATGGCTTTTAGTTTCGACAGTGAAAACAATACATTAAATGTATGGAGTACGGATAAAAATGACATTCTCATTAATGGTAGTGATAATATTCTGATAAAAGATTGTATCGACAGTATTATAAATATTACCCGCAGATATAAGCCAGATAAGCTTGGCGATGAAATAGAGAGTGCAAATAAATTATATGATGACAAAAAATATATCGAAGCCATAAAAAGTTACGAAGAAATTCTAAAAAGTATATCCAGCAAAGAAAATCCTGAAGAATACGGTTATATAAATTTAAGTATCGGAAATGCATATTTGGCGCTGGCTCAAGAAGCTGATACGGAAAAAAACGCTGTTAATGCCATAGCAGCATATAAACAGGCATCAACCGTAGACTCAAGAAAGATACAAGCATCGGCAAGTTATGGCTTGGGACAGGCTTATAATGTGTTGGCCAGAATAAGGAACAGCGATGCAAACAGTAAATTGGCCTTGGAATATCTCGAGGATGCTTTGAAAATATATAAATTGGAAGATTATCCATTGGAATATGCAAGGATACAATTGCAAAAAGTAACCTCTTATATAAATCAGAATGCGCATAACGGAAACACTGAAAGTCTTTACAACTCTATCGGTATTATTGAAGAGGTGTTAAGTATTTTCGAAGAAGAAGAGTATATGATCGGATACGCAATGGCTCAGAATAATTTAGGTAAATGCTACTTTAATTTAAGCTATGCGGAAAATACCAAAGAAAATCTATATAAATCTATAGAAGCTTATGAAAATGCTCTAAAAAACTTAAATGAAGAAGAATATCCCTATGAGTACTGTAATATCAGAGGTAGCCTAGGGGCTTGCTACATAAATCTTTCAGTTATAGATAAAAATATTCAGTACGTTAAAAAAGCGATTCAAAACTTTGAAGAGCAATTGAAGATGTCTGCTTTTGACAAGTTCCCTGTTAGATATGCTAGTTCTAATTTTAACTTGGGACTCGCATATGCTAATCTTTCGGAGTTTGAAGATTTAGAGCAAAATATTCTAAAATCTATTGAGTTTTATAAAAATTCATTAAAAATAAGAAATGTTTCGGAAACGCCAATATATTATACTTATGCTATCCAAGGTATGGGAATTCAATATCTTAGATTAGCCTATATAAAAGATAGTGAGGAAAATATCTTAAAATCTATTGATTTATTGAATGAAGCTCTTAAAATTTTTACCGATGACAAGTATTCCTTGGACTATGCGTATACATGCAGATATTTAGGATTAGCTTATAATAGGCTCAGTTCAATTAAAAATCGAGAAGAAAATCTAAATGAAGCAATTAAACTATTTGAAGAAGCAATAGAAATTTGCAAGATGAAAAATGAAATGCATACGGCGGCTTTAACAAATATCTTGCTAGGAGAAGCATATTATCTTTTGGCTTTGATAGAAGAGCCTGAGAAGAACTTATCAAAAGCATATTCTGCTTATATGGAAGCTCAAGAGATAATAACACTTGATGAGGTTATGTATGCAGATATACTGGAAAGCTTGGGAAATATTCTTATATTCAAAGCTGAGCTTGGCGATGGGGAGGAAAATTTAGGTGAAGCATATGGCTTTTTTGAGAAATATTTAATGATATACGGTAATATGATGCAGATTGATGAAAATTATGAAGCAAAATATCATAAAGGAGAATATTACAAAGGAAAGGTTTATCATGCGTTGTCTCAAATAATGGATAAGGAAGTAAACTTAAATAAGGCAATAGAGTTGTATGAGAAATTTTTAGAAGTTTATACAACAGCGGAGCATGATTTGGGTTATGCCAACGTCCGGGTTTCACTTGGAAAAGCATATGCGGAGCTTTTGGAAGCCGGCAGAGAAGAATATTTCGATAAAGCCTTGGAGTCCTTTGAAGAGGCATTGAAAATTATATCGATTGACAACAGTTTTTATGACTACGCGATAATTTTGGCGGAACAAGCTAAAGCATATACGAAAATGGGAGAAATAAAGGCATCTAGGGGGCATTTTGAAAAAGCCATTGAAAAAATTATGGCAGCTTTAGAAGTATGCACAGCTAATGAATCTCCTTTTGAATATGCATTGATAAAGGCTGGTTTGGGAGATGTTTATAGAGGACTTGCCCGGTTGGAAGATAAGGAAGAGAACCTTAATAAGGCAGTTGCAGCATACGCAAAAGTATTGGAAATAAAAGATATTCAAGAGTTCCGCCTGCGTTACGCTGAAGTACAGTATAAGCTGGGGCTTTGCTATTTTGAGTTGGCCGGAATAAAGAACCCGCAGCAAAATTCAAAGAAAGCATTAGAATATTTCGAAAAGGCTCAGAAAGTTTGCTCGGAAGAGGGATATCCAATACTTCACGAGCAAATAGTTAAGGCCATAGAACAAGTGTGGAATAGATTCTTTTAGACAATTGAAGTATCAATAAATTTGATTGCCACTTTAACCGGGCTCATTGCCCGGTCAAAGTGGCAATTATTTTTATGAGTTTTATCTTGTATAAAATGAAGCAGGTTCTTTTTAAGAGCAATGAGCTATGTTAATGCTACTCTAGAATTAGAGTAGTATTAACAATTGACAAGTAATAATATTACATTTATACTCTATTAAGTAAATAAATAATAACTGCTATATTAAAATGAAATGAATTTTATATTGAATAATACTTCTCAAACTAATATAATCTATGTTTTATGTTTGTGATGCATAGAAATAATCTACAAAAATAGGTTGTTTAAGAAACTAATGTTTTGTAGAAAAATTTATAAAAAACAAGAATGGAGTAATGGCAATGAAATTAAATAAAATAAAACTAAAGTTTGGTATATAAGCTTAATTTTTACTTGAAAATAAACATATAGTGGTTTTACCACTATATGTTTATTTTCAAACACTGAATCTTTTAGACATTAAATTACATTGCATAGGAGTATGATAGATTTCATGAAAAAAGTAATTAGAATGTTAATCAGACAGATTACAGCTTATCCGGTTTCGTCAATTTTTATAATAATTGGATTTGTTATTTCTCTGACATTGATTTCTTTTGGCACAACAAGCGTTATAGAAATGGCTGAGAAATTATCAGCTAAATTAAATTATGAGCCTCAAAATGCTATTAAAATAAGAGTTTCTTTACATAAAGACATAGAGGAAAAGGATGTTTTAAGCTTGTTTAGCGGGATTTCTGAAAATACTGGTGTTATTTTTAATAATATTTATTCTTTTATTGACAAATTGGAAGATAGAGGCATGATAGCTATTGAAGGTGAATATTATTCAAAGGATATTCTAAGGAGATATCCTTTGCTAAAGGGACGATACTATACAAGAAGTGAGTTAAATAATGGAGATAATGTAGTTTTAATAGGAAAAGAATTGGAGAAATATAGTGAAGAAAAAGGCAAAGAAAAAATTATTATGATTCAAAATATTGAATATAAAGTTATTGGAATAATTGGAGAAAGAGAAAAAAAGTCAATTCTGGATTATAAGGTAGTTATGCCTATTACATCTATACCTGAGGTGCATAAAGACAGAATTAAATATTCAAAAGAACTTGATTTTACTATACATAGTAATTATGGCGACACATATAAAGATTATAAAATTATTCGCCAAAACATAAATATGTTTGATGCAACATCGTCGATTGAAGAAAATATTATAGAAAACGATGTGGACATTGTTACAAGTATTTTGTCAAGACCAAGTATGCAGGTTTCACTATCCGTATTAGTATATATTTTTTCAATAATAAATTGTATAAACCTTACATCTTATTGGATAAATAAAAGGAGATATGAAATAGGTGTAAGGAAAGCTTTTGGGCAAACAAACTTCGATATTATTTATCTTCTTTTTAAGGAAATGCTGATTATTTCTGTATTCTCATATATATTAAGTTTAATAATACAGTTGTTCTTAAAGCTCTTTTTTACAGAGATTATAGGGATGCAAATTGAAATATCGGTAACACACTTTTTGACTTCAGCTTTTTTTGTCTTATTATCATCAGTACTAACGGTAATTATACCTGCGTTAAAGTCGATAAAGATGCAGCCGGTTGATGCGATGAAAGTTTAGAGAGGAGACGAATATGAGTTATTTTAAGATTATTTTTTCATCTTTTCTCAAAAGAAAACTAACTTATTTGCTCATAGTAATACAGCTTGTAATCACTTTTCTTATGTTAATAAAAGTATTTACAAATATTAGTGTTTTTTACTACCAGGAAAATAGTATTAAAAAATATACGAATTTAGATATGAACAAAACAGTCAGAGTAATATTTGAATATTCAGAAGAAACTCCAAGCTTTGTGGATAAGTTTAATGTGTTAAAACAATACATTAATAGTCTTGAAGGAGTAAGAGGCTATGGCGGGTATGATGGTACAGGCATGTATATTAATGATTTGGCTGAAAACGAAGATTATATTAATTTATTAGTGTTGTGCATTAAAAAGTAATAAATTGTATTACCAATAAAATAGCAAAACAAAAGCATAAGCAGACCAAATGTGGTAGTTTTGAATTGACAGATAAAAAACTATTTCCACGGGGGGTCAAAA
>NZ_BAVR01000060.1 GCF_000521465.1 Acetivibrio straminisolvens JCM 21531 | reverse complement strand
CAAAACTTATTAAATCAAGAATACGGACCTAAAGCTTAGAAAATAAGATACTTTTTTTGTTGTATGGCAAAGCTCTTTTTTATTCTAAATTCTAAATAAAAGAAAATAACCAAAATATGATTGTGAGAAATGCCTATGATAGTATATAATATAAAATGTATATTATTAAGAATGCTTAATATCAACAAAATTGTTGCCGTAATTTGGATTTCCAAAATTATAAAGATCAATCGCAAGTTTCAATATAATAAAAATAAAGGATTTTAATTAACCGGAAGGGGGTTTTCCAATTGTTTGATTTTATTTACAACATTGATATCTGGGCAGCACTCTTGTTTATTCTTGGCTTTACTTTTGTGATAATCGAAATGTTTTTCCCCGGCTTTGGTTTACCGGGTATTATGGGTCTGATTTTTCTTTTTTAGGTGTTCTTTTAACTGCCAAAACGCTTATGGATGTTCTAATACTACTGGCAATAATACTTGTTGTTCTAGGTATTGCCCTTGCAATAATACTTCGCTCCGCATCTAGAGGACGACTTGCAAAACTGGTACTTACCGATTCTTTGGAAAAAGAAAAAGGATTTGAAGGAACCGAAGACTTTACATCTTTTCTCGACAAAGAGGGCGTGGCTTTAACAGCATTGCGTCCGGCCGGTACTGCAGAGTTCAACGGAGTAAAACTTGATGTTGTTTCAGAATTCGATTTAATTGAAAAGGATTCAAGAGTGAAAATTATTAAGGTCGAAGGCCGCCGTATCGTGGTAAGGAAAATCGAGTAGTGAATAAATCTCGTTTTTTCTTGTTATATAGCTCTTAGGGCTATATAATGTAATAATATCAACATAAAGATATGAAGGGAGAGTTTTGTTATGAACTGTTTGGCTTATGGTGCCATGAATGGCATAACTTTTATTCTTATTGTCGGTGCCGTAATCTTATTTATCTCACTATTCTTTGCAATTTTTCCGGTAGGTCTTTGGATTTCGGCATTTGCTGCAAACGTCAGAGTTAGCATATTCACTCTCGTGGGAATGCGTCTTAGGAGAGTTGTTCCTTCAAGAGTTATAAATCCGCTGATTAAAGCTACAAAAGCAGGCATCAATGTTTCAATCAACAAGCTTGAAGCCCACTATCTTGCCGGAGGTAATGTGGACAGAGTTGTAAACGCTCTTATAGCTGCTCAAAGAGCCAATATTCCTTTGGAATTTGAGAGGGCTGCTGCTATTGACCTTGCCGGAAGAAATGTTCTTGAGGCTGTTCAAATGAGCGTTAATCCCAGAGTAATTGAAACACCGGTTATAGCAGCAATAGCAAAAGACGGTATTGAGCTTCGGGCAAAAGCAAGAGTTACTGTTAGGGCAAACATTGACCGCCTTGTGGGAGGTGCCGGTGAACAAACCATCATTGCCCGTGTCGGTGAAGGTGTTGTTACCACTGTAGGTTCTTCCACTGACCACAAACAGGTTCTCGAAAATCCCGATGCCATATCAAAAACAGTGCTGAGCAAAGGTCTTGATGCAGGTACTGCTTTTGAAATACTTTCTATCGATATTGCAGATATTGACGTTGGTAGAAATATCGGTGCTCAGCTCCAGACAGACCAGGCAGAAGCGGATAAACGCATCGCCAGGCAAAAGCTGAGGAAAGAAGAGCCATGGCTGTTGCAAAAGAACAGGAAATGAAAGCCATGGTACAGGAAATGAGAGCAAAGGTTGTAGAAGCGGAAGCGGAAGTCCCTAAAGCACTGGCTGCAGCTCTTCGTGAAGGAAAAATCGGTGTCCTTGACTACTACAATTTGCAGAATCTGATAGCAGATACTCAGATGAGAGACAGCATTTCAAAAATGGGCAAGAATGATGATCCTTCATCCGGGAAGAAGCAAATCTAGGTTTAACACTTTATTGCCGTCTGGGCCCAATAAAAAGGAGCTGTTTAGTTTATGAGTAATGATTTATTGTTAACTATGCTGGAGATGCTTGAAAAAGCATCCCAGAATGAAAATAGCGGTAAAATGCAACAGTACAATACAAGAAATAGAAATGTGATGAGGCCCGTTCAAAGACCCTCTTACAATTCAGGTGCCGGCAGAAGGCCGAACCCATATGGCAGACCTGATGCAAAAGGAGAACATATTCTTGAAGGCGATCCGGGTTTTGAAGACGGTCAAGGCCATGAAGGTAGTTATAGCCTTGAAGGAGTCGGCCAAGGTTCTTTAGACTACATTAGTCCCGAAGGAGAACAGGGGCCTGAAGGTTCCCATTCCACAAAAGGTTCTGCGAGCTGAGGGTAATACCGACGCCGCAAAAAACAGTATTTTGGAAGAGGATATATCTCTTCACTCTGCATCTTACGGCACTCTAAATCTCGATTTCTCCGAAATCAGTCAAAATGACATGCTTCGCGGAATAATTCTTTCGGAGATTTTGTCAAAACCCAAAGCATTTAGAAGAGGCCGGTGATAAACTGAGATAAAAAGAAGTAAATCCGGATAGATTCCCGGATTTACTTCTTTTTTATGATAACTTCAATATTTCTATTAGTAATTTTCTGCCAATAACTCAAAAAATGCCTTCGGATGAATACATGCGGGACATTTTTCCGGTGCGCTGTTTCCTTCATGTACATATCCGCAGTTTCTGCATTTCCAGTAGACTTTTTCGTCCTTATTAAACACTTTATTATTTTCGATATTTTCTGCCAGCTTTTTGTATCTTGCTTCATGTTTTTGCTCAACTTCAGCTATTTTTGTGAAAGCTGCGGCCACTTCATCAAAACCTTCCTCTTTCGCAACCTTTGCAAATTCCGGATAAAGTTTTGTCCACTCTTCATTTTCTCCTTCTGCAGCTGCCTTTAAGTTTTCCAAAGTGGTACCTTGAGCTACAGGATAATCTGCATTTATTGTAATTGAAGCAGGCAGCTCACCATTTAGACCTTCAAGAAGGAATTTGTAGAATCTTTTGGCATGTTCCTTTTCATTATCGGCAGTTTCAATAAAAATAGCTCAATCTGCTTATAACCTTCTTTATTGGCAACGGAAGCATAGAAGTTGTACCTTGTGCGTGCTTGAGATTCCCCAGCAAATGCTTTCATAAGATTTTCCATTGTTTTTGTGTTTTTAAGACTCTTCATTTGGTACCTCCCTATTAAATAATAGTATTTGCCAACACTAATTTTACCACAATATCTAAAAACAAAACAACACTTTTAGCTTCTAATAAAAGATTTATGTTATTCGACAAACGTTTCTTCTCAAAAATTTACAATTACAACATCATAATATTACAAAAATTTTAAATCTGACTTAAAATAAAAAAATTTTTCGCCTTAATTCTTAATTATATGTTACAATTAAAAGTATGCAAAGTATAAATAATCTAGTTAAATCATTGTTAAAAATTATAAATACAGTTAGTTATTAAGGGGTCTTTGTAATGGGTCAAAAAAAATTTTCAAAGAAAAAGAATTTAACTTTTAAGAAAGCTCTGTTTATTTGGTTGAGCTGCTTGTTGGTTTTAGGGACACTAATATTTGTCTTTGGAAGATTTGTTCTAAGTGACGGCAACGACAGTACCGATGTAGACATCGATATTACATATCCTCCTGTAATAAGCTACGAACCTATTAACTTTTCGACACCCGACAACATCCATGACAATAAACCCGATGAAGAGATTGATATTGAAAAAATAGACGGACTTACCAACGGCATGAAATATCAGGAAAAACTCGTTGACGAAAACAGCAGAAATATATTGTTCATCGGTCAGGATAAATTGACAGGTTTATATGACACTATAGGCATATTGAGTATAGATAAAAAAATCAGAAACTGAAAATAATAATGATTCCCCGTGACTTATACATTGATTATAATGCTAAAGTCAAACATTACTTAGAAGCAAACAACAGAGTAAACGACCCGGACTTCTATAAGATTAATTGTGCCCATAATATAGGACCATATATGAAATATGAAGGAAAATTCAGTGCATACTCAATGAATTTTCTGGCCGGATTGATTAAAGAAATTTTTGATATTGAAATCCATGACTATATTAGGGTCAACACCGAAGGTTTCGTTCAAATTGTAAACCTGTTTGGTGGAGTTGATATCTATGTTCCGTACAGCATGCATTATGATGACATATATCAAGATCTTTCCATTCATATTGACAAGGGTTGGAATCACCTTGACGGCAAAAAAGCCGAAGGCTTTGTCCGCTATAGACAAAGCAATGACGAAATGGGAAATATTACTCATTCTATTGGCGACTATGAAAGAAAAAAAGAACCAGATTAATTTTATCAAAGCTTTTATTGAACAGCATGGAACAATATCCAATATCGATAAGCTTCCAAGTCTCATCTCAACATTAAACAAATATATGAAGCACAGCATAGGAGTGGGTGACATTTTAACAGCATATATAGGTTATGCAAAAGATGTGGTTATATATAAATACCCCATTGAAACATATACTGTAACCGGAAAAGATAAATACATGAATCAAAGATATTATATTGTAATTGACAATGAAAATAACAAAGCAAATAACTAATATTTTAGTCAAATTAGGTAATCTGTAAATTCTTTGCTGCTTTTTAAGGATAAGATTTATCTTTAAAAAGCAGCTTTAATTTGCCTTTCATTTAGATTGCATAAATTGGAATAATAAATTTGACCGCTTTGTATAAATTATATTTAGAGTTTTGGAATTAGCTAAAATTTGAACCTAAGGAGGCTATTATATTCATGTATCCTCACATACACAAATATAAATTTGAATCAAAGATTGCCAACAGGCATAATCATAAAATAATAGGATACACGAATAATATGATTGGCATAGACGTTTTTCACATCCATGCATATTACGGTATTTCGTCATATAACGGACACACTCATTACTTTTCGGGATTCACAGGCCTTCCTATCAGAACTGAAAACGGTCATATTCACCGAATAGAAGGTATACTTGAATCGGCTTTAAATCACGAACATATATACAGAAACTATACTGATGAGAATATTGAGTACATCTCCTACAGCATATTTGAACATGCATATATTTAGAAGGATTTTTTTTATAACTGCTTGCATTTTTTTATTAAAACCCATTATTATATATTTATAATAAAAACACGGATTATTTGTCGGAAAAAAATTGTCTTTTTGTTAATGTCCAATGAATAATTGAGCAACAACAAAAAAGGCGTTTCATATTTCTTTTGATGCGCCTTTTTCTTATAATTGGTCATTACAGTTTTTGGTAATTATTTGTTCTATTTATATATTGAAAGGGGATTTTTATAATGGTTAATGATGAATTACAGACCTATTCATTAACAGAGGTTTTCGGCTCAAATGTGTTTAATGATGCTGCAATGAGAGAACGCCTTCCCAAACCTGCATACAAAGCACTGAAGAAAACCATAGATGAAGGTACTCCTCTAGATCGCGATATAGCAGAAATAGTTGCAAACGCAATGAAAGATTGGGCAATCGACAAGGGCGCAACCCATTATACCCATTGGTTTCAGCCCATGACCGGAATCACGGCTGAAAAACACGATTCCTTTATTTCCCCCACACCGGACGGAAAAGTTATAATGGAATTTTCAGGGAAAGAACTCATTAAAGGAGAATCTGACGCCTCATCTTTCCCTTCCGGAGGTCTAAGAGCAACTTTCGAGGCAAGAGGATACACTGCCTGGGATTGTACATCACCGGCTTTTGTGAAGGATAACACTCTTTATATTCCAACAATTTTCTGCTCGTATAACGGCGAAGTATTGGACAAGAAAACTCCTCTCCTTCGTTCCATGGAAGCACTATCAATTCAAGCCCTTCGTATACTTAGACTTCTCGGAAACACAACCGCCAAAAAAGTAATTACTACAGTAGGCGCTGAGCAGGAATATTTTCTGATTGACAAAAAACTCCACGATCGACGCAAAGACCTTATCTATACCGGTCGAACCCTTTTTGGAGCAATGCCTCCAAAGGGACAAGAAATGGAAGACCACTATTACGGCACCATTAAAGAAAGAGTATCTAATTTTATGAAAGAATTGGATCGGGAGCTTTGGAAACTGGGCGTTTCGGCCAAAACAAAACACAACGAAGTGGCCCCCGCACAGCATGAGCTTGCCCCAATCTTCAATACGGCCAATATTGCCACTGACCACAACCAACTGATAATGGATGTTCTTAAAAAGGTTGCCCAAAGACACGGCTTCGTTTGCCTGCTCCATGAAAAACCTTTTGCAGGGCTTAACGGTTCGGGTAAGCACAACAACTGGTCCATGAGTACTGATGACGGTCAAAACCTGCTGGATCCGGGCCATACACCTCACGAAAACGCACAGTTCCTCATATTTCTGTGTGCAGTAATAAAGGCTGTGGATGAATACTCGGATCTTCTCAGGTGCGCTGCTTCAAATGCCGGCAATGACCATCGTTTAGGCGCTCATGAAGCACCTCCTGCAATAATATCAATATTCCTGGGCGAACAACTTACGGATGTCCTTGAACAGATTGAAAATAACGGAGGAGCAAAAACTTTAAAACAGGCCAAACCCTTAAAAATCGGTGTAACAACACTTCCTGTTTTGCCCAAGGATGCCACCGACAGAAACAGAACTTCTCCCTTTGCGTTTACAGGAAACAAGTTTGAGTTTAGAATGGTTCCCTCATCGGCTTCAATTGCAGGCCCTATCTTTGTGTTAAATACCATAGTTGCCGAAGAACTCTGCCAAATTGCAGACAGACTGGAAAAAGCAAAAGATTTGAATACAGAGATTCATGCAATTCTTAAAGAAATTGTGGAAAACCACAAAAGAATAATATTCAACGGCAACAATTACTCCGATGAGTGGGTTGAAGAAGCTAAAAAAAGAGGTCTTCCAAATATACGTTCAACTGTTGAGGCAACAACAGCACTTATAGCTGAAAAAAATATACATGTATTTGAAAAACATAATGTTTTAAGCAGAACAGAGCTGCACTCCAGATACGAAATATTCCTTGAAAACTACATTAAATCAATCAATATCGAAGCCTTAACTATGATAGAAATGACCAAACGGGATATTATACCCGCTGTTATAGCATTTATTACAAAAGTTGCCGATTCGATAAACTCTGTTAAAGCTTGCGGCATTACGGTCGATACCAGCGTTCAGTCAGAGCTTTTGCAAGAAGTGTCCTCACTGCTTACCGAGCTCAAAAAGAATTTAACTGCCCTTGAAAATGCGGCTTCCAAAGCAGCGCATTTCAGCGGGGACACATACCAGAAAGCCTGTATGTATAGAGATGATGTTTTTGTCAGGATGAACGAGCTTCGTGCTATAGCCGACAAACTTGAAACACTGGTTGATTCAAAAATGTGGCCGTTCCCAACATACGGCGAGCTTCTCTTTAACGTGTAAATTACCGATGTAAAATACCATTAGGCCAAAGCCCGGGGACATCAAGTCCCTTCGCTTTGGCCTCTTTCATTTGACTTAAATGTAAGAATAAAAGCCCTCCTTTTCTAAAGAGAGCTTTTATCAATGATTTAGTAATATAAAATTTCGTAATATCAACAACATTCATACTGCATGCCAAACTCAAGAGCTTTCATCTCTTCAGGAATCAAGCTGTGCTTCTTGCTTGGCAGTGTTTTCCTTAGCGCTACTTCAAAGTTCTCCTTGGTTACTATATTTGTAAGAGCAATTAGCTTTCCTAATAAAATTATATTTGCAAAAGTGGGATTTCCCATTTTAAAGGCAGTCTCGGTAGCAGGTACACCGTAAACTTTTACATCCTTTCTTTCCGGTGTCCTTTGAACCAATGAACTGTCTTTAATAATTATTCCCCCGCTTTCTACCACGTTCTCAAACTTGTCAAGGGATGGACCGTTCATAACTATCAAAGTTGTAGCAGTATTTAAAATAGGAGAACCGATAATATCGTCGGAAATTATAACATTGCAATTGGCAGTACCGCCTCTCATTTCCGGACCGTAGGACGGAAGCCACGATACATTTTTATTTTCCAACATTCCTGCGTAGGCAAGAATTCTTCCTGCCGACAGTATACCTTGTCCACCAAAACCTGCCATAATAATCTGCTGATCTGCCATTTAATCTACACCTCCAAATCCTTGCCCTTAAAATTTCCCAACGGGTAAACCGGAATCATCTTCTCCTGTATCCATTTCAATGCCTCTACAGGATTCAATCCCCAGTTTGTAGGACAGGAGGATAATACTTCAACAATTGAGAAGCCCAAGTTCGCCATTTGAACCTGAAATGCCTTCTTTATGGCTTTCTTTGCATTCATAATATTTTTTATGTCATGCATTGAAACCCTTTCTATATATACTGCCCCCTCAAGTGTCGAGAGAAGCTCGCAAACATTTATAGGATATCCGTGAAGCTCCGGATTTCTTCCAAAAGGAGTCGTGGTGGTAACCTGATTAATCAACGTAGTAGGAGCCATTTGCCCGGATGTCATTCCGTAAATAGCATTGTTTACAAATATAACGGTTATTTTTTCACCCCTTGTAGCAGCATGAACAATCTCAGCCGTACCAATTGCTGCCAAATCCCCGTCTCCTTGATAGGCAAATACAACATTATCAGGGTTAACCCTTTTTATACCGGTAGCAACTGCCGGAGCCCTTCCATGGGCCGCTTGAACCATATCACAATTAAAATACTCATAGTTGTTGTAAGTACATCCAACCGGAGAAACACCTATTGTCTTTCCTTCAATATCCAGCTCATCTAAAACTTCAGCTATAAGTCTATGGACTATCCCATGAGTACATCCGGGACAGTAGTGCATAGATACATCCACTAAAGCATGTGGCTTTTTAAAAACTGTATCCATTTTTCTTCCCCTTCCAAATTAAAATCCTCACTTAATGAGTTTCAAACCGTTATTTATTCAAAATTTCCTTTATCTTTTCCAGTATTTCCTTCTGTGTCGGTATCATTCCGCCCATTCTTCCATGGAAATACACAGGTTTTTTGCCGTTAACAGCCATCTTGACATCCTCAACCATTTGACCTGCATTAAGCTCTACCGACAAGAAAGCTTTCGGTACATCTGCATATTTTTCAAATTCCTTTACCGGGAAAGGCCATAAGGTTATCGGTCTAATCAAACCAACCTTTATTCCTTCTTTCTGGGCCATCTTAATAACATTCTTAACTATCCTTGCAACTGTACCAAAAGCTGTCACTATGATATCTGCATCCTCACAATTGTAGGTTTCAACAAGGGTTTCCTTTTCTTCAATCAATCTGTATTTTGTCTGAAGCTTTTGGTTGTGCTTTTCTAATACTTCGGGCTGAATGTATATAGAGGTTACGGTATTGTGCTCCCTCTTCATCTGTGTACCTGTAGTAGCCCAAGGTTTATCAATTTTTTCTATATTTTCAACGTCTTTAAACTCAACAGCTTCCATCATCTGTCCTAAAATTCCGTCACCCATGATCATCGATACAATTCTATACCTGTCGGCAATGTTAAAAGCTCCACAGTGAGCTCATATAGTTCCTGAACGCTGGAAGGTGCCAATACAACCATCTTGTAATCTCCGTGGCCTCCACCCTTTACAGCTTGGAAATAATCACACTGTGCAGGCAATATTCCTCCAAGACCCGGACCGCATCTTACAATATTAACAACAACTGCAGGAAGCTCTGCACCGGCAAGATAAGACAATCCTTCCTGCTTTAAACTTATACCCGGACTCGATGACGAAGTTAAGACCCTAGCTCCTGCGCTGGCTGCACCATAAACCATGTTTATGGCAGCAACTTCACTTTCTGCCTGAACAAAAGTTCCGCCCACTTCCGGCATCTTCTTTGCCAAATAATGAGCAATTTCAGTCTGTGGTGTGATCGGGTATCCGAAGTAGTGCCTGCATCCTGCTCTTAAAGCAGCTTCTGCAATAGCTTCGTTCCCCTTCATTAACAATTTTTCTCCCATATATTCCAAGTCCCCCTAATCTGTTCATTAAAACTTTATTTACACAACTTATTTATATACTTCTATAACACAATCGGGACAAATAGTTGCACAAAAAGCACATCCTATACATTTGTCCATATCGCTAACTCCTGCGGGATGGAAACCTTTCTGGTTTAACTTATCCTCATTCATAATAACAATTTTCTTAGGGCAAACTGTTGTACACAATTTACAACCCTTGCACCTGTTTTCATCAAAAACAACCTTTGCCATCTAAATCCCCCATTATTTATTATACTTACTATTCTTTGACCAAAAGCTACTCCGTTTATTATAGAACTCTTTATCTTTTTTTTCAAGTTCATCAATTAACTCATTCAGAATTTTCTCGTTTTGAAGGTCAATATCCAAAATTTTGACACCATATTCAAATCCCTTTGCAGTACTTACCTTCCTTTTTACAGTACCGGTAAAACAAAGCTGCTTTTTGGATTTATAAATATCTCAAAATAAAAATTTTTCTCCCCCTGATCACTCTCAGGAACTCCCAGTTCATTTTCAACATCTTCCTTTCCGACAAAAGCAGCTCCGCCCTGGCTCAAATTGGTCATAATGGCAAACACGCCTTTTTCATCATTTTTGGTCCTTTTAATAACAGAACACAAAAAAATATCATATCTGTAGTTATCACGCCTGTTTAAAAACTTTTCCACATCATGAACTTTGATGGTAATGCTCTGCGGCTCATCAAGTTTTATCTTGGTAACCCAGCCAATCAATGTAAACTCATAATCATCATTGGAATACTTACATCTCATTGTATCCCCGATCATAATCATGTTATCTATATAATTCTTTTCAAGCCCGATATCAATCTCAATCCAGTCTTCATTAATGGCAAAAACGACGTTTGTTACCCAATTGCTTGAGTTGCAATGCCTTGTCCTGATTATAGAGCCTTCGGAAAGAAAATCCCGTAACTTCACATTACTCATAACAGCCCCTCCATTAGTTCCACGGTAATTTTATCAAACCGTTCAAATACAATACTTCGGCGTTTTCTCTCTTTTTTACCTCATCTGCAATTTCACGAAAGCCGCTTGCAAATGCAATAGGTATGTTGAGTTTTTGAGACAATTCCTTTATCATTTTATGTCCCTCAATCACATCTTCAACAGTCGTCTTGCCAACAAGGTTTGTATTATTTACAAGCTTTGATACCTTAAGCCTTGATGCGCTTTCTATTTCTAAAATCATATGCTCAATCTTTTCAATAGTGTCGGTCATAGGCCTTCTGGTATTGATAACAAAATACATTTCATAGTCGTCCTTTTCTATTTCCTCTTTAAACCTTGATAAAGCCCTCGCTCCGAGGTCATCACCACCCACATCAAAAACAACATTGTATTCTTTCTTTTCAAACAACGTATATATTTCTGCAGGCAGCGCCGGAACGTCAACATTCGTGTTGGCATAAAGCGGAGAAACTACCCAGATGTTTTTTGACTCAAGTTCCTGTTTAACATCAGTAGTCCTGAAAAAAGGATTAACTATGTCAAAATCAACAATTGCAGTATCGATATTCTGTTCTTTAAGCTTAAGCGCAAAATTAACGGCTACTTCCGTTTTACCGCTCCCAAAATGTCCTGTAAAAATGCTAATTCTTTTGTTAAACATTTAAGACTCCTATGATTTCAAACTTTTTTAAATATTTTAATCTTTTTAAAGTTATAAAAATAATAAACAGTTGTTTTTTTAACTAACATGCCAATTAAAACGGCAATATTCACTTGCAACACTAATATTCATTATAACACTAATAAAAATAAATTTTAAGTATTTTTTATTGCAGTTTCGTGTCGTAGTTTTTGCATATTTTCAAAATTTATTACAAACAAGCACTATTTGATAAAAAGGATGAAAAATGCGGAACAAAAGCTCGGGACATCGAGTCCCTTCGCTTTTGCCTCTTTCATTTCATTCCAAGAGGCCAAATAAAAACCGGGGGCATTACACCCCCAAACGATTAAAACATTTTTATAATTTTATAATCAATTTTAGTTTATACTCTATTATTTTTAATAATTTATGTACCTGCTTTTTTACAAACATCCACAAGTCTTCTTCCAAGTATCTTTGCCCTTTTTATTGCAAACTCATCTTTATCTGCAGGCTGATGGGCACATGCACCATGATGACCGCAATCATCACCAACATATCCGTCACCGACAATTGTCATACCATGAACAAGCATTATATCGTGCAGTGCTTTCATTGTCGTTTCCTGCCCGCCATATTTTGATGCTCCTACAGTTACTCCGCATGCAAATTTGTTGTAGAAAGCCTTTTCTCCTCTAAGTTTTCTCGTTTTATCAAAAAAGGCTTTAAGCTGCGCCGAAACAGTTCCAAAGTATACGGGACTTCCCATTACTATCGCATCAGCCTTTTTCAAAATTTCATAAGCTTCTTCCAGTTTAGTGCCTTTATAACATATACCGGAACAAGGACTGCTACAAACAACGCAAAAGGGGTTTCTAACAGAATTTAAAAGCTCCTTCACTTCAAGAACCATTGTCTCTGCCCCTTGGCTTCTTGCCTCTTCCAGTACAGTATTAATAAGAAATTTAGTGTTCCCTTCCTTATTCGGGCTTCCGTTTATTCCCACAATTAACATTCATATCACCCCTTAAGCTACAATTTTAGCACATAATCCAAAAGTTCTCAAGCGAACAGAAAAATTTCATTTCACTAAAAGAGGATAAACAAAAAAGCGGACGAAAATATTCAATCCGCTTCCCTGACTCTGTAAATAAAATCCCTTATCTTATCGGCATCTTTGAAACCATCAGTTTCAACGCCACTGCTCACATCCACCCCATAGGGTTTTACCTTTGCCACAGCCGTCTTAACATTTTCCGGAGTAAGACCGCCTGCAAGAATAATTCTGCCATGCCTTGCTGAAATGTCTGCGGCAAGCTGCCAGTCAAACACAGCCCCTGCTCCCCCATAGCTTCCCTCAACGTAGGCGTCCAAAAGAAAAGCATCCGCATCAAATTGAGATATAATTTCAAGGGATTCTTTATTTTTTACTCGAACAGCTTTCCATATTTCAATCTTTTTTTTGTTGCCCTACCAAGCAAATCCCTAAGCCTTTCAATGTACTCCGGCGGCTCGTCTCCATGAATCTGTACACAGTCTAATCCTGTGTACTCCACGGTCTCTACCACTATATCCTCTTTTTCATTTACAAATATCCCCACTGACTTTATCTTTGGCAAAAGCTCTTTAATAAGCATTCTCGCTGCTTCTTTCGAAACCTTACGACGGCTGTCGGCAAACACAAAGCCCGCAAATTGAGGCTGGTAGAGATTTACATAATCTATATCCTCTTTTCTTCTAAGCCCGCAAATCTTAACACTAGTCATAATCACACCGCTTTAAACTCATTTATTTTTTCACTTATGGACTGGGCCCGCATAAAGGTTTCGCCTATCAAAACCGCATCTACTCCAAGCTCTTTTAGATATTTCAAATCCTCAACACCTTTGATGCCGCTTTCGCTTACCACAACGCGGTCATTCGGTATCCGGTTCATGAGTTTTTCAGTATTCTTCAGATCCACATCAAACGTCCTAAGGTCCTGTTGTTTATTCCGATTATTCTTGCACCGGACTCCAAAGCTCTCTCAAGCTCTCTTTCATCATGAACCTCCACCAAGCAGTGCAATCCCAAGATATTTGCCACAATCTGAAACTTTTTCAAATCCTCATCGGATAGCAGTGATACAATAAGCAGTATTGCATCGGCTCCTATATACCGGGACTCATACACCTGCCACAAATCGATTATAAAATCTTTTCTCAAGATTGGGAGAGGACAAAATTGCCGAATCTTCGCAAGGTATTCTTCATCGCCTTTGAAAAAATTCCTCTCGGTGAGCACCGATATTGCCTGAATCTCAGACTCGATATACTCCTTTGCAATTTTCAGCGGATCAAAGTCCTCTTTTATAGTCCCTTTTGACGGAGAAGCTTTTTTCACCTCAGCAATAATGGAAATATTTCCGCTATTCTTCAAAGCTCCGTAAAAGTCCAGAGGTTTGTGTGTTCCCGGTCTTTTTATTTTTTGCTTCCAACCCTCTATACTAATTTTACTCATATCCTTGTTAAGCTGAATCCTCTTTTGCGCTACAATTTCATCCAGTATCATGTTTTCCTCCTTGCCAAACTCGTATTTAATCCATGTTCGCTTCTTACTCTTACGGCTACGCCTTCAGTTTCAGCCGGACATTTCATTATACTTTACAAATGAGTTTGTAAACTCTACAAGCTCTCCAATCTTTTCTAAAGCTTTTCCGGAATCGATTATTTCTTCTGCCAATCCAATTCCCTCTTCAAAGCTTGATGCGGCTTTTCCGACATACAATGCAGCCGCAGAGTTTAACACAACAATATCTCTCTTAGGTCCCTTTTCACCGTTAAAAATTCTCCTGATTATTTGTGCATTATCCTCTGCATCTTTTCCCGTCAAATCCTTTGGTGATGCAAGGCTAAAACCATAGTTCTCGGGATTCAATTCATAAGTAATAACTTCATTGTTCCGTATTTCCGACACCTTGGTTGAAGTAGTTGTCGTAATTTCGTCCATGCCGTCCATGCCGTGTATAACCATGGCCCTTTCAACTCCAAGATTCAAAAGGACATTTGCAACTGCTTCGGTAAGATTGGGATTAAATACCCCAAGCACCTGTCCTTTTGCATTAGACGGATTGGTCAAAGGCCCAAGTATATTGAAAATTGTCCTTATTCCCAATTCTCTTCTCGGACCCGCAGCATGCTTCATTGATTTATGGAACAACGGAGCATATATAAAGCCTATTCCCACATTCTCTATACACTCTTTTACCTGACCCGGGTCAATGTCAATATTAACCCCCAGAGCTTCCAGAACATCCGCACTGCCGCTTTTACTGGACACCGACCTATTTCCGTGTTTTGCCACATATACACCTCCTGCGGCTGCAACAAAAGCCGATGCCGTTGATATGTTAAAGGTGTTGGTTCCGTCCCCTCCGGTTCCGCAAGTATCAATATAATACTCCAAATTCGGACATATTTTGTTAGCCTTTTCCCTCATCACTTTGGCGCATCCTGTTATCTCTTCTATCGTCTCTCCCTTGATTCTCAATGCCGTTATAAAGCTGCCTATCTGGGCGGGTGTTGCCTTACCCTCCATGATACAGTCCAATGCCTCCACTATCTCCGCTTCAGTCAAGTTCTTTCCTTCAACAAGCTTTGAAATTGCATTTTTCAACATTTTGACCTCTCCTCTCTTCTCATCTCTTCTATTTTTTATGTTCAAACACTGTATATTAGACCGCAACTCTTTTTATGTCAATGAAATTTCTCAAAATTGCCTTTCCTTCCGGAGTAAGAATTGACTCGGGATGAAATTGAATCCCAAATACCGGATAGCTTTTGTGCATCACTCCCATTATCTCTCCCTCCGGTGTAATAGCAGTGATTTTCAAACATTCGGGAAGCCCAACCTTCTGTACCATTAGAGAATGATACCTTCCCACCCGGATCTTTTCAGGTAGATTCCGGAATATCAAACATTCCCTATCAATTTCAACTTCCGATGCTTTTCCGTGCATAAGCTCATTCGCATGCACTACCTTTCCTCCAAAAGCTTCTCCAATTGCCTGGTGTCCGAGGCATACCCCAAGAATAGGTATATACTTGCCAAATTTTCTTATCGCCTCAATACATATTCCGGCATCTTTCGGAAAACCGGGACCGGGAGAAATTATTATATGTGTGGGATTCATCTCCTCTATTTTTTCCAAGGTTATTTTATCATTTCTGTAAACCTCAATATTTGGCTGATTTCACCGACATACTGATACAAATTGTAGGTAAAAGAATCATAATTATCAATAATCAATATATTGTCCCTCATTTTATTTCACCTGCCTCTTCAATAGCTTTAAGAAGTTCCTTTGCTTTATTATAGCATTCTTCATACTCCTTTTCTGGAACCGAATCCGCAACTATACCGGCACCCGCCTGAACATAAGCTTTTCCGTCCTTTAATATTATTGTCCTTATGGTTATACAACTGTCAAGATTGCCGTTAAAACTAAGATATCCAATCGCACCGCCATAGGGACCGCGTTTTACAGTCTCAAGCTCATCTATTATCTCCATTGCTCTGACCTTGGGTGCTCCGGAAAGCGTACCGGCAGGAAGAATTGACATGAGGGCATCAAAAGGAGTCTTATCCTCCCGAATTTGTCCCTGTACATTCGTCACCATATTCATTACATGGGAATACCTCTCGATGTGCATAAGGTTCTTTACCTCTACAGTACCGTATCTTGAAACTCTTCCGATATCGTTTCTTCCAAGTCTACCAGCATCACATGCCCAGCAAGCTCTCTCTCGTCGGACAAAAGCTCTTTTTCCAAAGCCTCATCCTCTTCTTCTGTCCTGGCTCTTTTGCGCGTTCCTGCAATAGGACAGGTTTCTACAATGCCATTTTCAACTCTTACCAACATTTCGGGAGAAGAACCTATTATCCTGTAATTGCCAAATTTAAGATAATACATATAAGGAGAAGGATTTATCAGTCTTAAACTTCGGTATATGTTAAAAGGATTTTGGTCGGTCTCAACGCACAAACGCTGTGACAAAACCACCCGAAATATATCTCCGTCTTTTATATACTGTTTTGCCTTCAACACATTTTGGCAAAAAGATTCCTTTGAAACATTGCTTTTTACCGTAAATTCATTGTCCTTTTTATTGTCGTCGAAAATATAATTATCCATAGTTTTCCACTTGGTGTCATGAATTTCCCGATGTATGCTTTTTATCCGGTCAACCGCACTATTGTATGCCCGCTCCAAATTACCGTTAACATGCAAGTTTACGATTATGTGAATCTTTTGCTTTAGATGATCATAAACCAACACTTCATCAGTAAACATAAAATGACTTTCCGGAAGATGTAAGTCATCTTCCGGAACATTGGGAAGATTTTCGTAGTGGCGTATAATGTCGTACCCGAAATATCCCACTGCTCCTCCGTTGAACCTTGGAAGATTCGGGAGATCGGCGCCTTTGAATTTTCCCATAAGTTCCTTTATTATTTCCACAGGGTTTCCTTCAACTTCCTTTTGGGAACCGTTTCTCTCTTTGATAACCGTTTTATTCCTGAAGCTTTCTACAATAAGGAACGGATTTCTGCCGATAATGGAATACCTGGCCCACTTTTCACCGCCCTCAACACTTTCCAGCAAAAAACAGTAGCTGCTTTCCTCAAACCTTTTAAACAGGCTTATAGGTGTCTCCATATCAGCATATACTTCCATTGCAACAGGGATGATATTATAATCCTTTGCCATTATTTTAACTTCGTCGATGCTTGGATAAAACATTTCGACTCCCCCTTATTTCTAAGGAAGACATGAGAGAAGACAAAACTAATAAAACCGGATAGAAGAATCCGGTGGTATGATACAAATATATTTGCACATCCTCGTCTCTTCTCATCTCTTCTCTTCAAACTAAAGCTCAGCTCATCTAATCTTAAAATTATTGTAGCATGGAAAATAATAAAAATGCAAGTTAAATTTCATAAATGTTATAAATTATATTTGAATTCATTGTTGAATGATTTATAATAAATAATGTTTTGTGTTAAATATACTGATTCTTTGGCACTGTATAACAATATCATTGTTTGTATTTAACAGGCTATTTGTGTAATAATCCTTGACATTGAATATTTATGAAAAGTACAATGTACAATGTAGGATTAACGCAATAATCGGAATAATTTAGAGCAATAATTAACAATCGGCAAAAACATCAAATAATCAAAAATGCAAAGGAGAATCAAAAGGAGAAGATATGTTTTCCAAGTTTATAGATTACATCAAAAAAAACAAATATCTTTTCATAATATTATTCATAGGGGTATTACTAAGGCTCGTATGGATTTTTGCCATGCCCACATATCCTGAAACCGATTTTATGTGGTATCATGTCAAGGGAAAAGAAATTGCAGAAGGCAAAGGATTTTTAAACGGAATTTATCCCTATTACACCGGAAGGCCCGGATTCCCGACAGCCTTTAGGCCCATAGGCTATCCCGGGACTTTGGCAATCCTCTATTTCATATTCGGTGCAGACTTTATAGTCGCAAAGCTGTTTAACATTGTGCTTTCTACTCTCATTATGTTTTTGACATACAAGCTTTCCGAAAAGTTTTTTCGGAAAGAAAATTGCCCTTTTGACTTTGCTCATTTACGCCTTGTCACCCCTTGCAATAGCATACAACAGCATCATATGCTCGGAAATTTTGTTTTCCGCACTGTTAATGCTTTCTATTTACTTATTTTTTAATAAAAACAATCCCTTTGTCATTGGTCTTCTGATTGGTTATCTAACCCTTGTGAGACCTATCGGAGTATTTATTCCGTCAATATTTGTCCTGTATGAATTTATCCGCAAAGATGTGGGACTGAAGCATAAAATCAAATATGTTGCTGCCTTTGCAGTAGCAGTAGGATTGGTAATTACCCCATGGCTGGTTAGGAATTATATTGTTTTCGGTGAGCCGGTTTTCTCAACCAACGGAGGATACGTTTTTTATGTAAACAACAACGACTATGCCGTCGGTACCTGGAGCGATCCCTTTAAATATCCCGACAGTCCAATGCTGAAGTACAAAACGGAGGATGGATTTGATGAATTGGCAATTCACAAGCTTGGCAATCAGCTTGCTAAAGAGTGGATAATGAAAAATCCCAAAAGGTTCATCGAGTTGGCATTTCTTCGCATTGCCAATTCCTACTGGTATAGAACCGAGGATATTATGTGGGCACTAACGATAGGTGTCAACCAGTGGCATCCCATAACTTCAAAGGCTGTCAAGCTTCAAAAACTCTTGTACAGACCTTTTTACATTGTACTTTTCGCATTTATTATATATGCATTGATAAGGTTTATCCGCCACAGAAAGATTGACTTTACAACCTTTATCCTCCTAATATTCCTCTACTTTAATGCAATGATGTTTGTGCTAGAGGGAAACTCCAGATATGTTTTTCCTCTTCACCCCATTTATACAATGGGTGTATCCATCGTAATATACAATGTAGCTAAAAAGCTGCTGCCGAAACGCTTTTGGGCTATTTTGTCTTGAAATTAGTTTATTGCAATGGCATTTCAAATGCTATATAATATTATTTTGTGGATTTCTCTTATTTAGAAAAATTAGCCTGTATAGGGTTAGAAATATACGAAAGGATAGATGTTTTAAATGAAATTGGGAATAGTAGGACTACCTAATGTCGGAAAAAGTACTCTTTTTAATGCCATAACCAAAGCCGGTGCAGAATCTGCAAACTACCCCTTTTGTACAATTGAGCCGAATGTGGGGATTGTAGCTGTCCCCGATGAAAGACTTGACAAACTTGCGGAAATGTACAAGCCGGAAAAAGTTACCCCTACTACGATAGAATTTGTGGATATAGCCGGTCTTGTAAAAGGAGCAAGCAAAGGTGAAGGCCTTGGCAACAAGTTCTTGTCCCACATAAGGGAGGTTGACGCAATAGTTCATGTCGTCCGTTGCTTTGAAGACAGCAACATTGTCCATGTCGAAGGTTCTGTAGGTCCTGTCCGCGATGTCGAGACCATTGAAATGGAGCTGATTCTCGCAGATATGGAAGTCATGGAAAGAAGAATAGACAGAACCCGCAAGATGTTAAAGTCCGGAGATAAAAAGTTTCAGGTTGAATTGGAGCTCTATGAACGAATCATGAAGACCCTTGAAGCCGGCAAACCTGTACGCTCAATGAGCTTTAGCGATGAAGAAGAAAAGCTATCCGAACAGCTCTTTCTTCTGACATCAAAACCTGTATTGTACGCAGCAAACGTTTCCGAAGAGGATATTAATTCCGACAAACCCAACCCGCTGTTGGAAGAGCTCGTTAACCATGCCAAAAGCGAAGGCTCTGAAGTAATGGTTATATGTGCCAAAATTGAAGAAGAAATTGCCCAACTGGATGACAACGAAAAAGAAGAATTTTTGAAAGAATTAGGGTTGTCGGAGTCGGGTCTTGATCGGTTAATAAAAGCCAGCTACAAGCTTCTTGGTCTTATCAGTTTCCTCACTGCCGGACCTCAAGAAGTCAGGGCATGGACTATAGTCAAAGGCACAAAGGCTCCCCAGGCAGCCGGAAAAATTCACAGTGACTTTGAAAGGGGCTTTATACGTGCCGAAGTTGTTGCCTATGATGACCTAATAAAGCTTGGTTCATACAACCTTGCCAAGGAAAAAGGCCTTGTGCGTTCCGAAGGCAAAGACTACGTTATGCAAGACGGCGATGTTACTCTGTTTAGATTTAATGTATAAAAGATAAGCTTACTGCTTTTTGAAAATCTATATTTTCCAACACAAAAAAGCGCATACAAACTATATTAAAATGCATGCGCTTTTATTTTTTGCCTGTAATTATATTAAATTAAACATTCATCTGTGCTATTTCTCATTCTCTGCAATATCTTCTGCACTTTCTTCCGTTTTATCCACATTATTATCCTCATTTTGCTGCTTATCGTCACCGGTGTCATTCTCGTCACAGTCAACAGAGTTTTCATCTTCATCTTCTTTATTCTCTTCGAGCTCTCCTATCTCGCTATCGGTCAATATAACACTCAAATCCAGAATGGAGATTAACTTGTCATCCTTTTTTCCCACGCACTTAAGATAGTCATTATACACCTTCTTGATAATTTCCGGTGTTGGCTCTATATCGTCGGCAGACAATCTAATTATTTCAAAAACATCATTTACTACAAAGCCAATAAGCTTGTCCTCAATATCCGTAATTATTATTTTGGTTTTTTTGCCAACTTCCATATCCCCCAGCCTGAACCTTTTATTGAGGTTTACAATCGGAACCACTTTTCCCCTAAGATTAATAACTCCATCAATAAATCTAGGCATCCTTGGCATCTTTGAAACTTCTTCGTACTTGACAATCTCCTTTACTTGGCTGGAATCTACTCCGCAAACCTCATCATTTAGACTAAATACAACAATCTGCATGCCTTCCATCAGAAAAACCTCCTTATTGTGAATTTTCTGCATAGAATTCAATCCTTCGAAAAAGATATATGCTTTTGAATTGGACTTACCATAAATATTCAACCTTATGAAATCAAAACACAAAGAAGTGAAACGCTATATCTTAATATTATACTAAAAAAGTGTAATTTACAACACCCTAATAAAGTTTTTTAATTTACAATTTTAGTGTTATGCATTAAAAAGTAATAAATCGTATTACCAATAAAATGGCAAAACAAAAGCATAAGCAGACCAAATGTGGTAGTTTTGAATTGACCAAATAAAAAAACTATTTGAATACTCTTGTGCAGAAAAATGATATGTCTCGATGATATAGTTACTAAATCAAGGATTGGTATATAAAGTTTTACATTTTACTTCACAAGTCTAAACAGTTTAATTAAAAACATTGACATTAATAGAGTCTTGTTGTATATTTATCGTGATTTGTAAATATTAAATCATATTGTCTATGAAGTAAAATTATAGAATTATGATTAAAGTTACCTTCATAAGGGATCAACTTTATCCAACTAACGACTATTAGTTTAGTCGTTCTTTAAGCAAGGGGAAAGAAATGGAGTAATTTATGAAAAAAATATCCTTGAGTATATTAACCTGTGTAATAATCACTTTATTAACAAGCTGCCAACAACCGTCAAGTTCTCAAAATCCTTATATGCAAAGCGCAAATAAGTTTTCGGAAATAATGAATTTACTTGATAAAGCCAAAGAACCGTCAATAGACAGCGAAAAATATACTGAAGATGCATTGGACCTATTGGTAGAGCTATTAAGTAAAGCAAATCCTCAAGATATCTCAAGTGAAAGTATTTCAAAACTTTCCGACAGGATTCGTATACATGAAAACAATAATTCTAGAATAATTGAATACAGGCAATCTCCGGAAGACTTCGGCAATTCGGGAAGGCGAACATGGAAAGTATTTCAATACTATGCCGGCAATAGTGTATTTATGATAGAAAAAAACATGCCTTACGATTTGGAGTTTTATCGAGTTATAAATATCGATAACAAACCCGTTCTCTATACATATGTAAGAAATTTCGAAGTTAATCAACATAAGGTCCATATATTTGCATACACATTTAGCAACCAATCTATAACCAAAATAAATTCTATTGATTTCGAAAGCATTGACACCAATTTATGGGGCTATGATAAAGAGAAAAATATGCTTTGGTCAAAAAAATGCCATTCGACTTTCATTGAGTCCGTATCTTTGGATGGCAAAGAAGTTGTTATAAAAGGCTGGGACACTGACGGCAATGAATGTTTTCTTAATTTTAAGCTAAAAGATGAAGGAGTATATACTTGTTTGTAAATTTTC
>NZ_BAVR01000061.1 GCF_000521465.1 Acetivibrio straminisolvens JCM 21531 | reverse complement strand
GGTATTAAAATTGGCTTTTGAAAAAATGCTGTGTACGTTGGGCAAATTCGATATTCCTATTATTCAATTGCAGCCACCCTTTGTTGTTGATTTGCTGGATTCAAACATAGCTGTGTTTGGTGCTGCCATGAGCGGAAAAACTACCTTTATTAGGACTTTGGTTAATATTCTTCATAAGCAATATAACGAAAAAGAGGAGCAAATATTTATTCTTGATTTTGGCGGCGCCTTGTTTGAGTGCAGGGATTTGCCCTTGGTCTCCGCTTATTTCGACAATTCAAACGAAGAGTATGTGAAACGTGTTTTCAAGATCATGGATAACATCCTGAAAGATAATATCAGAGAGTTGAATGGTAAGAATTTCCGGGATGCGGATGTTCAGCCTTTGCATACTACTTTTATAATCGATAATGTTAATGCTTTTATAGATGAACCCAGATATACGGCATATCATGAAAAACTTGCAAAGTTGTGCCGTGAAGGATTGTCAAAAGGGATTACAATTGTTATAACTGCAATTGACACAAAGGGTGTAACATCTTATCTTGGAAATTTTAAGCAAAAGATTGCTTTTGAAATGCCGGTAGAAAAGTATTCAGACATTTTTACGGGGAAGGTCGGTTTAATCAAAAATAATCCCGGCCGCGGGTTTGCAAATGTTACGGTTAAACCGGAAGGTGTTACGGGCACGTTTCGAATGAATTTGCCGTATGAAGTCCAATGCGCTCTTCCCTGTAAAACGGAGGATTCAGACGGAAGTAGCGAATCGGAAGAAAGCTTTTATGAAAAACTCAGGCAGAAATTTAATTTTTCCGAAGGCAAATACCTAAAATGCGTAAAGAAATACTGGACATTTCCAAAAGTATTAACCAAGGTGGAATACGAAGAACTTAAACAACAGCCCAAGGATGAAAAGAAGGAATACAGGCTTCCTGTAAGTGTAGGATTGGATTATGTTAATTTTTATCCTGTAACTGTTGATTTGGAGCAATCACGCGTTGTTGCCATTTATGGAAAAAAAGGATTTGGAAAAACCAATTTGCTTTATCTGTTGCTTAGTGGCATTGCCGAGCAAAGGCCGGAAGCTGAAATTGTATTTTTCGACGACGGCCGAAATCAACTTGAACCTGTATATAATAGTTTTAAAGATAAAATGAATTGCAAGTTGATTAATAAGTTCGAAGAAGTAGAATTGGGTTTGACCGATGGAACAAAAAAGGTTAGGAGGCTTTCGCCGCTTCAACAATTCTATGTATACTTAAATGAGAAACATATAGGCTTGGACAAACCTAATTATATGGCAGATATTTACGGGGTTAGCAAGGTATCGTCCAAAGAATATCTTACGATACCGGACTGTTATGTTGAGCGTGCGCCGTTTACGGTATTTGTGGTACAAAGCAAATTGATTTATTTGAATGCACTTGAAAACAAACGCTTTATTAATAGTATTTTGCATCAACTGGTATCTGTTGTAGAAGAGAGAGGATATTTGTTTATATTTTCCGATGTGCAAAAGATAAGCGATGCAGAGCAGAATTCATTTTTTAACAGCACTGTTACTGCTGCTTTTTTGCTTGATAATATTGCAGAATTTGCCGCAGAGCGCGGTCAAAGGACAATATTTGGCAATATGGATGTTAAGTCTTTAAAAGAGGATTATGCCAGATGTGAAATAGGTGATGGATATTTCTACGATATTGAGGCGGATAATTTATTGAAGCTAAAATTTATTAAATATTGAGAGGAGGGTTATTTATGGCAGATTCCGGTTTTGTATTGGCTGATATTGAGAAACTTGTACAGTTTGAAGAGCAAAGTCAGGAAGCGATTGAGGAATTCGACGCTATTAAAAAGGAATTTGAAAGAATTAATCAAACATTGCTCAGCAAGTGGAAAGGCGAAGGTGCCGATGCATACAGGCAAGAAACTGACCACATACTTACTAATATTGGTGGAATTAAGGATGTTTTGGATGCAATAAACAATGGAGCTATTAAGGCCATTAAGGAAAACTATTTGATGCTTGATGAGGAACTTGGGCAATTTAACAGAAACCCTCAGGCTGCCGATGAAAATGGCTAATATGACTCCAAGCAAGAGGAGGGGAAAGTATATGCCTAAGCCATCAATCGGAAGTGCCCAAATTCTGGTGCCGGAAAAAGAGGAAAAGCCGATAATCCAAGAGCTTACAGTACTTGATGAAGGCTCAAAAGAGTCAATATTCAATCTGATTTTTTCGGAACAGTAAAACAGGGGACGGTTCTCTGTTTCAAATCATCCTGTCATATTGAAAAAAGGCAGGGTGATTTTTATTATTTTTTAATTCTATAAAAAATTTTTAAAACCCGGTTTTAATAAAAAAAGTGGGTATATTTATAATAGTCAATTGATTAGATAAAAAGTTTGAATAGACAAACAGAATAACAATAACAAAAGTAAGGAGGAATTTACTATGTCATTGATTGGAACTGAAGTAAAACCATTTACTGCTGAAGCTTATCACAATGGAAAATTTGTAACGGTAACAGAGCAGGATTTTAAAGGCAAATGGAGTGTAGTATGCTTTTATCCGGCAGACTTTACATTTGTTTGCCCTACCGAGCTTGAAGACCTTCAAAACAATTATGAAAAATTAAAAGCATTGGGAGCCGAAGTTTATTCTGTTTCTACCGATACGCATTTTACTCATAAGGCATGGCATGACACTTCCGAAGCTATAAAGAAAATTACTTATATAATGATTGGAGATCCGTCTCATACTCTTTCCAGAAACTTTGATGTTCTTGATGAAGCAACAGGATTGGCAGACAGAGGTACTTTTATCATAGACCCTGACGGTGTTGTTCAGTATGTAGAAGTATCGGCCGGCAACATCGGACGTAATGCAGATGTTCTTATTGACAAGATAAAGGCTGCACAATACGTTCGAAATCATCCCGGTGAAGTGTGCCCGGCAAAATGGAAAGAAGGCGGCGAAACACTCAAGCCAAGCATTGATTTGGTTGGAAAGATATAAGAGGTAGTTGACATGCTTCTGGATGTAGAAATCAAACAACAACTGGAACAGTATTTGGCTTTGCTTGAAAATGATATTGTCATTAAGGTTAGTGCCGGAAACGATAAAGTATCCGTTGATATGCTCGTACTGATAGATGAAATTGCCAGACTTTCACCTAAGATACATGTTGAAAAAGCGGAGCTAGGGAGAACTCCCAGCTTTAGCATTAACCGAATGAATGAGGATACGGGTATTGTTTTTGCCGGCATTCCGTTAGGCCATGAGTTTACTTCCTTGGTTTTGGCTCTCCTCCAAGTGGGAGGAAGAGCCCCTAAAGTAGATGATGCTCAAATCAATCGGATTAAGGAACTAAAGGGAGAGTATAATTTTGAGACCTACGTTAGCCTAAGCTGCCACAATTGCCCCGACGTAGTTCAAGCACTCAACATAATGAGTGTGGTCAATCCCAATATTAAACACACCATGATAGATGGAGCTGTCTACAAAGAAGAAGTCGAAAGCAAAGGCATAATGGCAGTACCTGCGGTATACCTAAACGGCAATTTCTTTGAGAGCGGCCGGTTGACGCTGGAGGAGATTCTTGAAAAACTGGGACAGTCATCGGATGATTCTTCCCTTAATGAAAAGGAGCCTTTTGATGTTCTTGTCATAGGCGGAGGACCTGCCGGCGTGAGTGCTGCAATCTACTCTGCCCGAAAGGGACTTCGTACAGGCATTTTAGCTGAAAGATTCGGAGGGCAGGTTTTGGATACCTTGGGAATTGAGAATTTTATCTCGGTTCCGTATACAGAAGGGCCTAAGCTTGCCGAAAATCTTAAAGAGCATGCGAAAAGATATGATATAGACATAATAAATCTTCAAAGGGCAAAGAGTATAAGGCGCAAGGAATTGCTGGAAGTAGAGCTGGAAAAGGGAGCTGTTGTCAAAAGCAAGACAGTTATTATTGCAACAGGTGCAAGATGGCGCAATGTGAACGTTCCTGGGGAAAAAGAGTTTAAAAATAAAGGCGTGGCTTATTGTCCCCATTGTGACGGACCGTTGTTTGCAGGGAAGGATGTAGCCGTAATTGGCGGGGGTAATTCCGGTATAGAAGCTGCCATTGATTTGGCGGGAGTTGTAAAGCATGTGACGGTACTGGAATTCCTGCCGCAGCTAAAGGCTGATAAAGTCCTGCAGGAACGTTTGTATAGACTTCCCAATGTAACTGTGCTTACCAATGTTCAGACAAAAGAGTTTACCGGCAAGGAAAAGCTTGAGGGCATAACTTACATCCGGCGCGATACTAACGAAGAAAAACACATTGATGTTCAAGGAGTTTTTGTTCAGATTGGCCTCGTGCCGAATACCGAATGGCTTGGGGACAGCATTGAACGCAATGCGATAGGCGAGATTGTTGTTAATCACAAGAATGAAACTTCAATGCCTGGGGTATTTGCAGCCGGTGACTGTACCAACAGCCCCTACAAGCAGATTATCATATCCATGGGTTCCGGTGCAACGGCAGCCCTAAGTGCCTTCGACTATCTAATCAGAAACTAAAATAAAACAGGGGACGGTTTATAGAGTAAAGAACCGTTCCCTGTTTTGTTTGGCCTCTTGGAATGAAATGAAAGAGGCAAAAGCGAAGGGACTCGATGTCCCGAGCTTTTATTTTTTATTTATTGCTTAATGGATGCCCATTTGAAAATTACGAAACCAAGTTTTGAATTTACTATACCTTGGAGTTTTGGCGATACAACTACAGGTTCGGTATAGAAGTACAAAGGAGCTATTGCGGCATCATCCATAAGTAACTTTTCTGCATCATGGAACATTTGAATACGTTTTGTCGGGTCAGTTTCTTTTCTCGCCGAAGAAATCAGTTCATCATACTTTGGATTGCTGTACTTGGCGTTATTCTGACCGTTTCCGGTTGTAAATATATCCATAAAAGTTGACGGATCCATATAGTCTCCGATCCAACCGTTTCTGTTTATATTATAAACACCGTCTTTTCTTGACTGCTGGAACACATTCCATTCCTGAGCGAGAATTTCAACTTCTACTCCCAAGTTTTCCTTCCACATCTGCTGTAAAGCTTCAGCTACAGGCTCGTGCCCTGCACCTGAGTTCAAGCCGAAAGTGATTTTGGGAAGTCCTTGACCGTTAGGATAACCTGCTTCGGCAAGAAGCCTTTTAGCCTCTGCAACATTCTTTTCGTAATCCTCGGGCTTTACTGAAATATAGTCACCGCCCGTTGTACGGAAGTCGGGTTCCGGATTGACATCGGCTATACCGTAAGGAACGAAAGCTGTTGCAGGAGTTTCTCCGCCTTTCTTAACGTTTTCCACCAGGTAGTTGCGGTCAATTGCCAATGAGAATGCCTTTCTTACTTTTACATTATCAAATGGAGGTTTGTTGTTCACAAAGTCAATGTAGTATGTTCCGAGTATGGGGAGAATTCTTAAGTTGCCGGCTTGTTTTTCGGCAGCCAGTTCATCTGTGGGAATATTCTTTGCATAAAGAACTTGTCCGTTTTTAAATGCGCTTAAGATGGCATTCTGATCATTCATAAGATACCATTCGATTTTAGGTGCAATTACATTATTCTTATCCCAGTAGTTTTCGTTTTTTTCAAAAGTAATTTTTGAATCATGCTCCCAGCCGGTCAACTTGTAAGGGCCGTTACCTATATAAGTAGACGGATTAAGAGCCCACTTGTCTTTATTGGCGGATACAATGTCTTCCCTGAGCGGAACAAGAGCAGGGAAGGCAACAATTTCGGTAAAGAATTGACATGGGCTTTCGAGAGTTACTTCAAGAGTTTTTTCGTCAACAGCCCGAACTCCCAATGTATTTGCGTCAGCTTCACCCGCGTTAATCTTTTCGCCGTTTTTTATAAAGTAGATGTAGTATGCGTAGTCTGCAGCTGTTGCCGGATCAACGAGCCTTTTCCAAGAATAGACGAAATCCTGTGCCGTTACATCCTTGCCGTCGGACCACTTTGCATCCTTGCGGATGTGAAATGTCCAAACAAGTCCGTCATCACTTGTTTCCCATTTTTCGGCTGATCCTGCAACAATGGTGCCGTCCTTTCCTAGTGTGGTCAATCCTTCAAATGCACATAAAATATAGTTTCCGCCGTCAACTGCATTGTTGAGGGACGGGTCCAGTGTTTTTGGCTCCGATGCTATAGTTGCACGAATAACTTGCTCTGTGCCTGATGTCTTTGGTGTGCTGTCGCAGCCGGATAACACTGTTGCAAAGGTTACAAGTGTAATTATAAGTGCTAAGATTCTCTTCATATGATTCATACCCCTTACTGTTTCATAGTTTTAGCTTAAGATTAGTTGTGTCCATATCTACAATTAATATTCTTAGCACTGTATAAATAAATATACAACTTCTAACCGATGTTGACGCTATTACGTCAGAAATAATTTATTCCGAAGCTTTTCGGAAAAAGCTATACATATTATAATTCGCCTGCAAAGTGACAGGCTGCATAATGTCCGTTTCCATGTTCTGTAAGTTCGGGAACTTCTTTTGCACAGATATCTTTTGCATAGGGGCATCTGGTTCTGAACTTGCAGCCTGAAGGCGGATTTACCGGTGAAGGAATTTCACCTTTTAAAATAATTCTGTTCCTTTTCTTGGCGACTTCAGGATTGGGCTCGGGAATAGCTGTTAAAAGAGCCTGGGTGTATGGGTGAAGAGGATTTTTGTACAATTCCTCGGATTCAACCAATTCCACTATATGTCCCAAATACATTACACCCACTCTGTCGCAAGTATGTCTGACCACGCCCAAATCATGAGAGATAAAAAGGTATGTCAGGTTCAGCTATCCTGCATTTCTTCCAGCGTATTGATTATCTGTGCCCTTATAGAGACATCAAGGGCCGATACCGGCTCATCACATACAATAAACTCAGGTTCCACGGCGATAGCCGGGCTATACCGATTCTTTGACGCTGTCCTCCCGAAAACTCATGGGGATAACGGGATGCATGTTCGGTGTTAAGCCCAACCATTTTTAACAGCTCTCTGACTTTTTCATCTCTCTCTTTTTTAGAAGCAGCAAGATTGTGAATATCCAGAGCTTCTCCCACAATATCCGAAACAGTCATACGGGGGTCGAGGGAGGCATAGGGATCCTGAAAAATATACTGCATTTTTTTCCTGTAGGGAAGAAGTTTCCCTCTTTTCAATTTGGTTATATCTACTCCGGAGAATATAACTTGTCCGGCAGTAGGTTCGTATATCCTGAGAATTGACCTTCCCAAAGTGGTTTTGCCCGAACCGGATTCACCAACAAGTCCAAGGGTTTCTCCTTTGTAAATATTAAAAGATACATCATCAACCGCCTTGACAGTGGCTTTTTTGCCAAGGCTGGTTTTTATATTAAAATATTGCTTTAAGTTTTTCACTTCTATTAAAACATCTTTATTCCGGGCTGAATTATAACCGGATGGAGAAGTTTTCGATTCATTGTTTGTCATTATTCTTTACCTCCGTGTTATTATTGGCCCTGCTGTCATACAACCAACAGCTGACTTTGTGCCCATCCTCAGTTGAAAATTCTTTTGGTTCATACTTTAAACAGACCTTCATGCATTTTTCGCACCTCGGTGCAAAGGCACAGCCTTCAGGCAGATTTAACAAGTCTATAGGATTTCCCTGAATAGGAATTAGTTTATTTCCTTTTTGTTAAGGTCAGGCAGCGAACGAAGCAAGCCCTTGGTATAAGGATGATGGGGGGTGTTGAATATTTTGTAAACAGATCCCTGCTCAACAATTTTTCCCCCATACATTACAATTACATCATCAGCCATATCGGCAACTATACCAAGGTCATGGGTTATTAGTATTATAGCCATTCCGGTTTTTTGCTGAATATCCTTGAGGAGCTCTAAAATCTGAGCTTGTATTGTAACATCAAGGGCAGTGGTCGGTTCGTCGGCGATCAAGAGTTTTGGCGAACCGGCAAGAGCCATGGCAATCATTACTCTTTGGCGCATACCTCCTGAGAATTCATGGGGGTATTGGGCCAATCGCTTTTCCGGTTCGTTTATCCCAACCAATGTCAACAATTCAATTGAACGTTTTTTTATTTCCTTTTTTGAAATCTTTTTACCGTACTTGTGAATCAAAGATTCGGCAATTTGGTCACCTATTGTAAAAACAGGATTGAGGCAAGTCATTGGGTCCTGGAATATCATTGCTACCTCATTTCCCGCAAAATTCTGTCTTTGGGCTTTAGTCATTGTGGAAACATCTTTTCCGTCAAATATAATACTTCCTCCCACAATCTTACCGGGTTTGTCAACTAGTCCCATAATGGAATAGGAAGACACGCTTTTGCCGGAGCCTGACTCACCGACTATTCCCAAGACTTTTCCCGGTTCAAGAGAGTAGCTGATTCCATTTACGGCTTTAACCTCCCCTGCCGGTGTGAAGAAAGAAACTTTTAAATCATTTATTTTAAGCAACTCTTTACTCATCTAAATCACCCAATTTCTATTTTTTCATTCTTGGGTCAAGAGCATCTCTCAGACCATCCCCAAAAAGATTTATGGATAAAATAATAATACTGATGGTAGCTGCAGGGAAAAACAGCATATACGGATAGGAGTATATACCCTTTAAAGCAGTTTGTGACAGAGAACCAAGGGATGCCATGGGTATCGAAACACCTAGTCCGATAAAGCTTAAGAAAGATTCTACGAAAATTGCCTCAGGAATTTTTAGGGTGGCTACAACTATAATCTGTCCAATACAGTTCGGTACCAGATGCTTTAAAATAATTCTTCTATTGCCGGCACCAAGCACTTTTGCAGCTAAAACAAACTCCTGCTCCTTTAACGCCAGAATTTGACCGCGCACTATTCTTGCCATGTCCACCCAGTAGAGAAGAGCAAGAACAAAGAATATGCTAATAAGCCCCACACCCAAGTTTTTTAGGAATTGGGGAGCACTGGCGGAATTTAAAAAATTGTCTATCGGAGTCTTTAAGGCAACCTGGAGCAAAATAACTATAAGTATGGTTGGAACCGAATAAACAATATCTATAATTCTCATCATGACAATATCGACCCAACCGCCAAAGTATCCTGAAATTGCACCATATAGAATACCGATTATTGAAATCATGATAGCTGCAACAACACCAACGGATAGAGAGATTCTGGCACCTATCATGGTTCTTGTAAACAAATCTCTTCCCAAACTGTCCGTGCCGAATATATGCTGTGCACTTGGAGGCAGATTTTCGCTGCCTTTGTTTATCTGGTCATATGCATAAGGCGAAAGCATGGGCCCGATTATTGCAGCCAGAACAACCAAAAGAATAACTATAAGAGAACCCATAGCAACTTTATTTGCCTTAAGCCTTCTCCAAGCATCTTTCCAATAGCCTACCGAAGGACGCATAACTTCAACTGTTGCCTTTTCGCTGTCCGATGCAGGTGAAAATAACTTGTTATCTAAAATTTCCGATTTAATCATATCTGACATTTTAGTCTCCCCATTTCCATAATTTCCGTTTCTGCCTTTCTTTGCGGCAAATTGCTGCCGCATGGCAATTATATATTTATTAATGCAAACCTGCTGTCAGGTTCATAGATATTACTTTATTTTTTGTCTATTTAGCGATATTAATTCTTGGATCAACAAATCTATATATTATGTCAACTAGAAAGTTCATAAAAATAAGCAGAGCACCGTAAAATATTGTTACTCCCATTACTGTAGGATAATCCTTCGCTGTAATACTTGTTACAAAGGAACTTCCAAGGCCGGGTATTGAAAAAATGGATTCGATTACAAAAGAGCCTGTTACAACTCCGGCAATCATTGGCCCTGCATAGGTTACAACCGGCAGAATTCCGTTTCTCAAACCGTGCTTAAAAATTACTACTCTTTCCGACAAACCCTTTGCCCGTGCCGTTCTTATATAATCCTGGTTTATAACGTCAAGCATTGATGAACGCATGAGCCTTGTAATAAAGCTAAGAGGGAAAAAGGATAGCGCAAAACCGGGCAATATATAACTTGAAAAGCTGTCGAGAAGGCTTACCGTAGGGAAAAGGTGGAGTTTTACTCCGAATAAAACCATACTTACCGTTGCCACTACAAAGCTTGGGACAGCAATTCCGACAGTTACAATAATCATGATTACCCTATCGGCTGCGGTATTCTTCTTAAGTGCACTTATTGTCCCCAGGATTGTGCCCATAATTATGGCTATGGCACTGGAGAACAATCCTAACTTAAGCGAATAAGGAAATTTTCTGGCAATTATTTCGTTAACACTTTGTCCCGAAAGTTTTATTGATTCGCCTAAGTCACCTTTAAGAATGTTCATTGCATACATTTTATATTGAACTAATAGTGGCTTGTCTAAGCCATATTTAGCTTCCAAGTTTGCCAGTATTTCAGGCGTAATCTTGCCATCACCCAAAAAAGGGCTGCCCGGTGTCAAGTGCATAAGAAAAAAAGTTAACGTAAACATGATGCATAATGTCAAAAGTGATGCAAGTAATCTTTTTAATACATATTTAAGCATAATACCTCCATGCCTGTGAGCTATGAAGCCACAGTATTTTTTTAGTTTTTTTGGTTGAATTTCTTATGTATTTTGGCAAAAGATATTATGTAAACCAGAAGTAAAACCCGCAATTAGAATGTATTAGTAAACTAAGATGTAATATTGCAATAAAGTCGAAGATCAAGATAAGTCACCTATGATGTGCCATTATACTACAAATTTAGAGTTTTTACAACAGATTATTAATGACAAAAAATTTGGCAAAAACTATGTATATATGATTTTATGGGAATTACTTTAAATATGGCAAAAACCGGCTAACGCAAAAGTGTACTTGTTGGGTTATACTTCTAATGTAAAAATATTACATATCAAAGTAAAAATATTGCATATTAGAAGTAAAAATTATCCGTTCATTTGATGAGGATCATCTAGTATAATTGGAATTAAATAACGTATAAGGGGGAGATAAGAAATGTTAAAAAGATTGCTGGGTACATTATTGTCTGTTGTAATTATTACCTCATTTATGAGCGGATGCAGACAGGAGACATCTAAAGATCAAATAGTACTTACACTGTGGAGTATTGCGACAGAAAGTGATGCTTTCAGTAATGCCTATGCTAAGGCTATTAAAGACTTTGAGGATGCAAATCCCGGAGTAAAAATTGTTCATGAAACCTTTGAAAATGAAGCTTACAAGACAAAGATTAAGACTGCTGTAACTGGAAATAAACTTCCTGACCTTTTCTTTACATGGGGCGGAGGATTTTCCAAACCCTTTGTTGAATCGGGGAAAGTACTTGCTATTGACAAATATTATACGGATGAGTACAAAGAGCAGTTGTCGGAAGCAGCATTAACATACACAACATATAATGGAAAGATTTATGGTTCCACATACACAACCCCTATTTCAGCGTTATTCTACAATAAAAAAATCTTTGATGAAAATGGACTTAAAGCACCAACCACATTCGATGAACTGGTACAGGTATGTGATAAGCTTATACAAAAAGGTATTACCCCCATAGGTATCAGTGCAAAGGATACATGTACTTGCCATGACCCATGACGCTATGACATTAAAATCTGCAGGTCCGGAAAAGGTTAAGGCAGCACTAACAAAAGCAGGTCAAAGCTATGATGATCCGGATTTTCTTGAGTCTGCCAAGAAATTCAGACAACTCGTTGAAATGGGGGCCTTCTATAAAGGAGCTACCGGATTGTCAAATGATGAAGCAAGTGCATTATTCTATAGCGGTAAAGTTGCAATGTATACAACAGGTAGCTGGATGGCAGGCTCTATTCAAACAGATGCTGAAAATCCAAGCGATTTTGATGTGGTTCCATTCCCTCTACTTGGATCTAATGCGAAAGCAACAGATTTTATGGGCGGTGCGGTTGACAGCATTATGGTAAGTGCTTCGACTAAATACCCTGATATTGCCGGAAAGGCTGCATTTGAACTCACAAGAAGTATCTCAAAATACGCATATCTTGACGGAGCTGGTCTGGCAGTTTGGAAAAAAGATTATGATGATAGTAGTGTAAATCCAATGACTAAAAAATTAGCTGACTTTGCAGCAAATGCAACATCGTTTACACTATGGTTTGATACTACCATGGAAGCTGAAGATGCAGGTGAATACCTCACATTGTTACAGGAACTGTATGTTGGCGAAATAACTCCTGAAGAATTTGTTAGTTCTATGAAAAAGAACCTTGAATAGTTAGCGGTTTTATACAATATGAAGTATAAGTAGATCAAACCTTCCAAACATGAATATTGCAACGGAATCAGAAAGAATCCCATGCCAAATTAAAGGAACTATAGCTTCTTTGAACGTTGTAAGAACTAATCTTTTAGAAGAATAGTAATTATTCGATGTTTGGAAGGTTTGATTGCTTTAAACAAGATCTGAATGGGGGGTATGATGAAATCTGTAAGGCAAAATAAATTGGCCGCAATTCTATTTATATTACCGGCTTCCCTGCTATTTTTTACAATCATCATTATGCCAATCTTTATGTCAGGCTATTATAGCTTTTTAGGATGGGATGGGATTAATCAGCCAACCTTCATAGGAATAGGAAACTATATAGAGTTATTTACAAGTCAGGTAGCGGGATTTCCAAAATCTCTACTAAACGCTTTAATTCTTGCGTTTTTGTCGGTGTTTATTCAGCTTCCTCTTTCTCTTGGTCTGGCATTACTGCTCTCAAGGGGAGTAAAAGGGGAAAAGTTTTTTGTAGCGGTTTTCTTTATGCCGGTATTAATATCCACAGTAGTTATAGGACAATTGTGGCTAAAGATTTACAATCCGGAGTATGGCATTGTGAATGTGGCACTAAATAGCCTGGGACTTGAAAAGTACACCAGAACCTGGCTTGGAGAACAGGATACTGCATTGATAGCGGTGTTTATACCGATTATATGGCAATACGTCGGGTATCACATGCTTTTGATGTATGCCGGTATAAAAAGCATTCCAACTGAAATTAGAGAGGCGGCTAAGGTAGAAGGGGCAACAGAAGGCCAGATTGATAGATATATTATTATTCCAATGCTAAAGCCAATTATTAGAGTATGTGTAATTTTTGCAGTAACGGGTTCACTAAAGGCCTTTGATTTGATATATGTATTGACAAGAGGAGGTCCTGCTAAAGCGACTGAGGTTCCAAGTACCCTGATGGTATCTATGATCTTTGACAGGAACCGGTATGGATTTGGAAGTGCAATTGCTATTATGATAATAGCTTTGTGTTTCTTCTTTGCATTAGCCATTAAAAGAGCTTTTGGCACGGAGGAGGATTAAATTGGATAAAGAAATAAAAGCTGTAGCAAATGAGTTTCATACTCCAACTAAAGCAATAGTCCGAAAGAAAATAAAATTTAGCAGTATACTGACTTACACGGTTCTTGGAATATGGGCAGCAGTTAATATTTTCCCATTGTACTGGATGTTTACGTTTTCCTTAAAGAGCAATAAGGAGATTTTTGGGGATAATATTATTGGCCTTCCTAAGGAATGGTTGTTTTCAAACTATAAAAATGCCTTAACCAAAGGCAATATGGCTCTGTATATGCTAAATAGTGCTATTGTAACAGGCATTACTATTATATTGACTTTGATAATTGCTTCAATGGCAACATATGCATTGACAAGGCTTGTATGGAAAGGAAGAAAGACAGTTAATAATATTATTATGCTTGGTCTCACCATTCCAATACATGCAGCAATTTTGCCCGTATATCTGATACTCGATAAACTGAAAATGCTAAATTCTTATCAGGCTTTGATAATTCCCTATACTGCTTTTGGACTCGCCATGTCCATTATGATTTGTAACGGTTTTATTGTAAATATTCCAAAAGAACTTGATGAGGCAGCATGTATTGATGGGTGCAGTGTATATGGAATATTTTTCAGGATTATTCTTCCGCTTATGAAGCCTGCGCTTTCTACAGTTGCAATTTTTACGTTCTTGTCATGCTGGAATGAGCTGATGTTTGCAAATATCTTAATTGATGATGCCAAATACAGAACTATATCCGTAGGTATTCAGACATTATCCGGTACGCATACAACCGAGTGGGGACCAATAGGAGCGGCACTTGTTATTGCTACTTTCCCTACTTTGATTCTATACTCTTTTATGAGCACAAAAATACAAAAAAGTTTGACTGCCGGTGCAGTGAAAGGATAAGGGAGAATAGTATATGAGATCAGATTTATATTATAGAAAAAAAGCAGAAGAATTGGTGGCACAGATGACACTAGAGGAGAAGGCCAGTCAGCTTACCTACAATTCTCCGGCTATTGAAAGACTTGGAATCCCTCAATATAATTGGTGGAACGAAGCTCTGCATGGAGTTGCAAGAGCCGGAACTGCCACTGTTTTTCCACAGGCGATTGGTCTTGCTGCAATGTTTGATGATGAATTTCTGATGAAAATCGCAAATATAATTGCTATAGAAGCGCGAGCCAAATATAATGAAAGTTCAAAGCATGGAGATAGGGATATTTACAAAGGTCTTACCTTGTGGAGTCCAAATATAAACATATTTAGGGACCCCCGGTGGGGAAGAGGCCATGAAACTTATGGAGAAGATCCATTTCTCTCCGGCAAACTTGGAGTTGCCTTTATAAAAGGGCTGCAGGGAGATAAAGAGGTGATGTTGGCAGCAGCTTGTGCAAAGCATTTTGCTGTCCATAGCGGTCCTGAAGATTTACGGCATGAGTTTGATGCAGAAGTAACGAAGAAGGATTTGTGGGAAACCTATTTACCTGCATTTGAGGCCTGTGTAAAGGACGGTAAAGTGGAAGGGGTAATGGGAGCTTACAATAGAGTAAACGGAGAACCTTGCTGCGGAAGTTATACACTTCTTCGGGACATTCTAAGAGACAAGTGGGGATTTGAAGGATATGTAGTATCCGACTGTTGGGCAATAAGAGATTTCCACCTGCACCATATGGTGACAAAGACACCTGAAGAGTCTGCGGCGCTGGCTATTGATGCGGGGTGTGATCTAAATTGCGGCAACGTTTATCTAACCTTGCTTCAGGCTTTAAATGAAGGATTAATAACAGAAGAGCACATCACAAGAGCAGCAGTAAGGCTCTTTACAACAAGATTCAAGTTGGGTTTGTTTGAGGAAAATGAATTTGACAATATACCTTATGAGGTTGTGGAATGCCGTGAGCATACGGAAGTGGCAATTGAGGCCGCAAGGAAAAGTGCGGTACTCCTTAAAAACGACGGAATTTTGCCTATTAACAAGCATGCTGTAAAAACAATTTCCGTAATCGGACCAAATGCAAACAGCAGACTTGCATTGAAAGGGAACTATTATGGAACATCTTCAAGATACATTACTTTGCTCGAAGGTATACAGGATGAAGTTGGAGATGAAGTAAGAGTACTATATTCAAAAGGGTGTGAGCTGGTTAGAGACAGAACTGAAGTCTTGGCATGTGCAAACGATCGTCTTGCGGAGGCTGTTACTGTTGCAGAGCATAGTGATTTGGTTATTCTGTGCCTGGGACTTGATGAAACCATTGAGGGCGAAGAAATGGACGAAGGTAACAATTATGGCTCCGGTGATAAGGCAGATCTTGAATTGCCTCAGGTACAAAAAACACTCTTAGAAAAAATAGTCGCCCTTGGAAAGCCAACAGTACTTTGCCTTATGGCTGGAAGTGCAATAAACTTAAGCTACGCGCAGGAACATTGTAATGGTATTTTGCTGACTTGGTATCCGGGTGCAAGAGGCGGTAAGGCTATAGCAGATATCCTGTTTGGGAATGTGTCGCCATCCGGTAAATTGCCTATCACATTTTACAAATCATTGGAAAATCTGCCGCCATTTACGGATTACTCAATGAAAAACAGAACTTACCGCTATATAGAAGAAACTCCTTTGTATCCCTTTGGATACGGCTTGACCTATAGTGATGTAGTAATAAAACATGCAGAAATAAATGGCGCTATAGAGATTGAAAAGGATATTAATCTTATTGTAACTCTAAAGAATCAAGGGAAAGTTGATGTAGAGGAGGTTGTACAGGTCTATATTAAAGACGAACAGTCCAAATATGCTGTTAGAAATTTTAGCTTGTGTGGGTTTAAACGGGTTGCTCTAAAGGTTAATGAAGAAAAACAGGTTTCTATGAGTATTCCTTTTGATTCTTTAAAGGCGGTAAATCCGGAGGGAGAAAAAGTACTCGACAGTAGAAAGTTTACCTTGTTTGTCAGCCTGTGCGGACCTGATAAACGAAGTGTAGAACTCACCGGGAAAGAGCCCGTTAGAATTCCCTTTGAGTTGTAAACACAACTTATTATATAACCCTTGAAGCATGTATATGGAGCTAATATCGTTTCTTGATAAGGAAAAGACACATTGATATAATAATTGTAAATTTATTATGAGGGCAGTGTTCTAAGGGGACATGAAGAAAAAAATAGAAAAATTTGTTCGGTGGTTTTATAGTAGAAGGTTAAAAGACAAAATTAGATTCTTATTTTTGGCTCTTGTAATTACATATATCGTTACACTTTACTTTATCTATAATTTTTTAGTTAAAAAAAAATATGATGGAATATGTTCTTGACAGTAACTATAATACAATGATTTCTATTGGAAACAATCTCAATGTTGAATTTGAAGTTGTAGATACAATGAGCCAGCTTATTATGACTAATAGTAATGTAATTGAGTATTTGAGAGATAGGGGACATGAAAATACGAGGATTAATAATAATGCAATAACGGCTATGTATGATATCAGCACCAAATTTAATTACGTTTCGTCTATCTATATCTTTAAAGAATATAAGGAGTATATTCATATATCCAGACATCTAACAAATGTTGATTTAAACCTTGTCTATAGCTCGTTGTGGAGGAAGGAAATCCTAGAGAAACGGGGAGCTTGTGTGATTAGAGTTAACGGACACGGTGCATTTAAGAAGAAGTTTGGGGAACCGTTAATCTCCGTTATAAGGGTCATTAACGACATAGATACTCAAAAACCTATTGGAATTATTGTAATAAACTTAAATATTGACATACTTAAAAATTCGTTTAATGACATGACAAGTGATGACAGAAATTTCTGGTACTATGCAGGAGGTAAAATATTTTAGACCAGAATGAAGAATTTGAAGGGCTCGATGAATTCCGGAAGATGGGTATTGGCAAAAAAGAATTTGATCAAAGCATTAAACAAGGCTTTGGAGTTACAAGAGTATTTTCCTATTATCGGGTTCCTAATACACCTTTTGTGTTGGCTAAGATTGAAACGGTACCATTTTTTAGATATTTCTCAGTTCAAGCAGTCGTTGTTATAGTTATTGTAATTGCTTTATCAATTTTATGTATTGTTATTACCGGTGTTTTATATCAGCTTTTATTACAAATCCAATTGAGAGACTTATGCAGTTTATGAACCTTGAAAAGCCGGAGTTTGGTGAGAAGGGGACAGGAAACAGGCCTGCATTGACAAGTAAAGAAAATGAATTAATGCTGAAAAACAGCCGTCTTGTTGAAATTAATCAAATAATGAGTGAATTGCTGGAAAAGGAAAAAGCAATGCGTAAGGCCGAGATGGAGGTGCTTCAGGAGCAAATAAATCCGCATTTTTTGTACAATACATTAGGTTTTATTGCAGACCTTGCATTGGAAATCTCAGCAGATGAGATATATGACGTCGTTGAAACTCTAGGTAACTTTTACAGGAAGTTTTTAAGCAAGGGAAGCAGAGAAATTACAATACGGGAAGAAGTTGCAATTGTGCAAGACTACCTGAAACTGCAAAAATTGAGGTATCATGATGTTTTTGAGGATGAATATGAGTTGCAGGAAGATTTGCTGGATTTTAAGGTGCCCAAATTAATACTTCAGCCTTGGTGGAAAATAGTTTGTATCATGGAGTAAGGCTCAAAGGTGAAAAAGGAATAATAAAAATATCTGTCTATGCCAAGGAGGGGTTATTGCACATTAGTGTATATGATACAGGAGTTGGTATGAGCCTCGAGCAAATACGCTCAATAATGAACGGGGACAATAAAAAAAGCTTTGGACTAAAAGGTACTATGGACAGGATCAGATATTATTTTAATGTAGAGGATGTCTTTGAAATCAAAAGTGAGGAAGGAAAATATTGTTTAGTTGATATTAGGATCAATATAGGGGGGTTAGTAATGTATAGAGTTCTGATTATTGATGACGAGAGATCAATCAGAAATTTATTGAAAAATATACTAAAAAGAGAAGAACTGAATATTGAAGTGGTGGGAGAAGCTGAAAGCGGTATTGAAGCTATTAATATCATGGAGAAAGTACAACCCGATATTGCCTTTGTAGATATTAAAATGCCTTTTATGGATGGCATTGAATTTTCAAAGCTGGCAATTGGCCGTTATCCGAATCTAAAGATTATAATACTGACGGCTTTCAGTGATTTTGAGTATGCCAGGCAATGTATTGGAATTGGAGTATGTGAGTATTTATTGAAACCTATCGTGCGTAATGATATTAGAGATGCTTTATTGAAGATTACAAAGAATCTCGATTCGAAGCAAAAAAAGGCTGAGATAGAAGAGCCTATTGTTCATAAAAAAGACACTGTTAATAAAATAAAGTTATTCATAAACGAAAACTATACCCGTCCGGATCTGGATTTAACAGTTGTTGCTCAGACCTTCGGTTTTAACCCCAGCTATTTGAGCAGGCTTTTTAAAGCAGAAACAGGGATTAATTTTATTGACTATCTTACAGAATGCAGAATGGAAAAGGCTATAGATTATGCAAAAAAAGGAATCATGATGTATGTAACTGCAAAGATGGTAGGAATTCCCGATCCTAATTATTTTGGCAAGTGTTTTAAGAAATATACCAATCAAAGCTTTTCTGAATTTATGAAGAAATATAAAAGTTAAAAATGTAGGGGGGATTTAGTTTGTCATATTTACTGGGAGTAGATATAGGTACATCAGGCACGAAAACTGTTTTATATGATGAACTGGGAAATACCGTAGCAAGCAGCCTTGAGGAATATCCATTGTACCAGCCCATATTGTGGGCAGAGCAGGAACCGGAAGACTGGTGGAGGGCAACATGCCTATCTATCAAACATGTTATTTCCAAAAGAGGAATTGATGCTTCCTCTATTAAGGGAATCGGACTTTCAGGACAGATGCACGGGGCTGTTCTTCTGGACAAAGACGGCAAAGTGCTAAGAAAAGCAATTATATGGTGTGACCAGAGAAGTTTTGCCGAGTGCGAGCAGATTACTTCAATTATAGGGAAGGAAAGGCTCGTTGAGATAACTGCCAACTGCACTGACGGGATTTACAGCATCAAAGGTTATGTGGGTTAAAAATAATGAACCTGAAATTTTTGAGAAGATTTATAAGATACTTCTCCCTAAAGACTATATAAGATATAAATTAACGGGAGAATTTGCTACAGAGGTATCTGATGCCAGTGGAATGCAGTTTATGGATATACCGGGGAGAAAATGGAGCGACGAAGTCATAAGTAAACTCGGACTTGATAAAAGCATGCTGGGAGAACTCTATGAGTCTCAGGAAGTTAGCGGGAAAGTGAATAAGTATGCTGCTTCATTAACCGGACTTAAGGAAGGAACTCCTGTCGTGGGTGGAGCAGGAGCCAGGCAGCAGGAGCTGTCGGTAATGGAATTGTGAGACCCGGGGTGGTTTCATCCACTATAGGAACTTCAGGAGTAGTATTTGCATTCTCTGAAAAGGTTACTATTGATCCAAAGGGTAGAGTTCATACTTTTTGTCATGCGGTACCAAATACCTGGCACATTATGGGGGTTACACAAGGGGCCGGGCTGTCTCTTAAGTGGTTCCGTGACAATTTCTGTATAGAAGAAAAGAGAACTGCAGAGCTAATGAAAATAGACCCGTACATAATTATGGATAAAGAAGCTGAAAAAGTGGCTCCGGGCTGTAACGGTTTAATCTATTTACCTTATCTGATGGGAGAAAGAACGCCACATCTTGACCCTAATGCCAAGGGTGTCTTTTTCGGATTAACAGCAAAGCATGAAAAACAGGATATCTTAAGGTCGATTATGGAAGGTGTTGTATATAGCCTTAGAGATTGCCTTGAAATTATTGAGGAAATGGGTGTTAACGTTTCTGAAGTAAGAGCTTCCGGTGGAGGCGGTAAAAGTGAATTGTGGAGAAAAATGCAGGCGGATATATTCGGCACTGATATTACAACCGTAAAGTCAAGTGAGGGACCGGCACTTGGGGTAGCACTTCTTGCCGGAGTAGGAACGGGTGTGTACAACAACATTAATGAAGCATGTGAAGCAGTAATAAAAGAAAATACCCGGCAGGCTTCGGACCCGGAGCTATATGTAAAATACACGAAGTTTTATGATATTTATAAACGTCTGTATAACTCTTTGAAAAAGGAATTTGCAGACCTTTCGGCTATGCTGCAAAGTTTATAGCCTTAAAAGATAGCAGCGGGAAAGGACATATAGCATTTTGAGTTAATAAAATAAGGGGGAAATGTACATGGCAGAGTATTTTAAAAATGTACCGAAAATCAAATATGAAGGAAAGGATTCGGACAATCCTTTAGCGTTTAAGTACTATAATCCCGATGAGGTCATTGGCGGTAAAACAATGAAAGAGCATCTAAGGTTTGCTGTTGCATATTGGCATACATATCAGGGAACGGGTGCAGACCCATTTGGGCCGGGTACTGCTGTAAGACCGTGGGATGACATATCGGACCCAATGGATCTTGCAAAGGCCAAAGTGGCCGCAAATTTCGAGCTGTGTGAAAAATTGGGAGTACCATTTTTCTGCTTCCATGACAGAGATATTGCGCCTGAAGCTTCAACTTTAAGAGAGACCAATAAAAGACTTGATGAGATTGTTGCACTGATAAAGGACTATATGAAAACAAGTAGTGTAAAACTACTCTGGGGTACAACAAATGCTTTTAGCCACCCAAGGTTTGTCCATGGTGCATCTACTTCTCCGAATGCAGATGTATTTGCATATGCAGCAGCTCAGGTTAAAAAGGCTATGGAAATTACCCTGGAACTTGGCGGTCAGAACTATGTGTTCTGGGGTGGAAGAGAAGGCTATGAAACCTTACTTAATACTGATATGAAATTGGAGCTTGACAATATGGCAAGGTTCCTTGGAATGGCAGTTGACTATGCAAAAGAGATTGGTTTTAAAGGGCAGCTCTTGATTGAACCTAAGCCAAAAGAACCGACAAAGCACCAGTATGACTTTGATACAGCTACAGTTATCGGTTTCTTAAGGACTTATGGTCTTGAGAATTACTTCAAAATGAATATTGAAGCAAATCACGCTACACTTGCAGCTCATACTTTCCAGCATGAACTTAGGGTTTCAAGAATTAACGGTGTGCTAGGAAGTATCGATGCAAACCAGGGTGATCTTCTTTTAGGATGGGACACTGACCAATTCCCGACAAATATCTACGATACTACCCTTGCTATGTATGAAGTAATTAAGGCAGGCGGATTTACAACGGGAGGTCTGAATTTTGATTCTAAAGTCAGAAGAGGATCATTTGAGCCTGTGGACCTGTTCTATGCACATATTGCAGGTATGGACGCATTTGCAAAGGATTTAAAATAGCATATAAAATGGTTTCCGACGGTAAGTTTGACAAATTTATTGATGAAAGATATGAAAGCTATAAGAGCGGTATTGGAAAAGATATTGTAGATGGAAAAGTAGGGTTTAAAGAGCTTGAAAAATATGCTTTAGAGCTTGATGGTATCAAGAATGTGTCGGGAAGACAGGAAGTTCTCGAAGCTATGTTAAACAAATATATTCTTGAGGACTAGTCTTATACCGGCTTGATGAAGAAAAAATTGAAGGTAATATTGGAAGCAAGTCATCAGTAG
>NZ_BAVR01000062.1 GCF_000521465.1 Acetivibrio straminisolvens JCM 21531 | reverse complement strand
TCAAAAAAATTCCGCGAGCTGGGATCGTGGGTAGCTTTAGGCGGACCGCATGTGACCTTGAATCCTGAAGAAGCAGCTTTGCATTGCGACACTATTTTCATAGGAGAAGCTGAAGAAACCTGGCCTCAATTCTTAAATGACTTCCTTTGCAAAAAAGCCCAAAAAGTTTACACAAGTTCACGTGCTCCCAGTCTTGCCGGTCTTCCGATACCCCGAAGGGATTTGATTGTTGGCAATAGATTTATAAGAGGTGCTGTTTTTGCTTCCCGTGGTTGCCCGCATAATTGCAGCTATTGCAGTCTTAAGAAAATTTATCACAATACGTTTAGGACTCGCCCAATTGACGATGTAATAAAGGATATAGCTAGTATTCCGAATAAGTATTTCGTATTTTGGGATGATAATTTCTTTGCCGACCCAAACTACACAAAAGCCCTGTTAAAAGATTTGGCAAAGCTAAACAAAAGATGGGCGGCACAAGTAACAGCGCATAGCTGTGAGGATGAAGAATTACTCCGCCTGGCCAAATCTGCAGGGTGTCTGTATTTGTTCTTAGGCTTGGAATCGTTTTCCGAGCAGGGTCTTAAAGATGCAAATAAGAATTTTAATAAAATTGAGCAGTATGGAAAAATTGCAGATAAACTTCACCGTCATGGAATCAGTATCCAAGCCGGTATTGTTTTTGGGTTTGACTCGGACACATCGGATGTGTCCGAAACAACCTTAAAAGCATGTAATGACATCGGAATCGACGGAGTAACTGCAAGTATATTAACTCCTTTCCCCGGAACAGGATATATGAACAATATAAAAATGAAGGCCGGCTAATTGATGTTGGTTGGGATTATTATAACGGCAAAACAAGGGTTGCATATGTACCAAAGCAAATGAGTCCCGAGGAATTGCTAAACGGCTATAACGAATTTCGAAGAAAGTTTTATTCGTGGAAAAGCATAATAAAGCGAATATGTAAATCACGAGTAAATATCTTTTATAATCTGGCTATGAATTATGGTTACAGACAGGCATATCGTAATTTTGCCAAATTGGACATCGGAGATAGAATTGATGAAAGTAACACCTCTCTTTATAGATACTTGGAGCAGTAAATAAAATAAGGCTTTTGCCGCATGAACTTAGAATCGGAGATTATTGCTTAATTTTATTCAAATTTAAAGAAGTGAAAATATGAAAATTATTAAAAAGATCTTATTTTATAAAATTGATGATATACTATTCATAGCCATTTTAACTTTTTTGCTTGATATTGCTATAGTTAATGTCGATAAGCTAGGATCTCCCAAATATAAGTTGCATATTGTATCAATTACTTCCCTTTCCAGTATCGCAATGATTCTCTTTAACAAAAAATATAAAATCAGATGGATTTCAGAACTCGTTAATTTCATAGGTGCAAGTATTTTCTGTTTATCACTCATGCTATTCGCGGCAGGAATATTAAAGGTTACACCCGGTCCCTATACTGATGTCAAGCTTTATTCTAAGATATTTACTAATGGTGAAAGTTATATATCTGAGATGGAGCACTTTCCAAGGGAAATCCCTGAAAATGCAGAAGAACTTGAAATGCGCTATTGGCGAGAACTACTGCAAGGCAGAGGGTACTTCTGGTTGAAGTACAAAACAAATGCGGAAGAAATAGAAGAATTGAAAAAAGAATATCCTTTTATGAACGTAATTACACGAAGATTTCTCGATACACTGCAAAGTATGGATTATTTTGAAAACAACCCTTTTTACTCGTATAATATATCTTATAACTCAGGAATAGCCTTTAATAACAGTACAAACGAAGTTTTTTATTGGTTTTATGTAGAATAAGCAAAAGCTTGGAATTAAATAGTCTTAGACACCTTAGATAATTCCATATTAAAGCTCAAAATAGCTATTTTGCCGGTAACAACAAATTTAATTTGCTTATGGGACATACTCTGATAAAATAGTCATATGCTGCAAACTGTTAGTTTTAATATGCATATTAATTTATGCAGATGATTCCTGCTATATTGTAAGCATATAAAACTCTGACAGCCTTGAATTACCCGAGGGTAAAACCTATTGGACGCCAAGTACTTTCACCGATGAAGCAAATAAAGCTTTTTTAAAAAAATAATAACAGGTAGAATATACCTATTGCCTTGTTATAAGGAATAGGATATTTTAAAAAGGTAGGTTTAAAATGTTTAGTGTAGCCGAGGACTGGAATCCAAAACAAAAACAACTAAAAGATATAATACTATATGAAGAGAAGTTTAACGAAACGATTGAGCTAATACAAGACCTGCATTCGATGGTGCATTCACACTATGTGTATGGCAGGAATATACGAACTCTGGAAGATGAGCTTTGGGATGGCTTGGACAAAAAAACTTTTATCACAATGCCGGCAAAAGAAGATGTAACCATCGCATGGAATATTTGGCATATTACAAGAATAGAAGATTTGACAGTAAACATTTTAATTGCAGATGAAATTCAAGAATTTAAACGTCAGAATTGGCCTTCCAGACTAAATATCGAAGTAAGCGATACCGGCAATGCAATGAGTGACGATGAAATAATTGACTTAAGTAATAAAATCAATATGGAAGAGCTGCGGGAATACAGAAAGGCAGTAGGAAAAAGAACCAAAGAGGTTATTCTGAAACTGCAACCAAGCGATTTAAAGAGAAGAGTCCAAAAAAACAGACTGGATCGTATTTTAGACGAAGGCGGAGTATTAGATGTCGAGGATTCAAAATGGTTATTGGACTTTTGGGGGAAAAAGAGTATAGCAGGGTTAATACTTATGCCTATAACCAGACATCAAGTTGTGCACCTAAATGATTCATTAAAATTGAAGAAAAAGTGTAGTAGATTGATGTAGAAGTTGCAAATCAACTGTGTTGGCACTTGCTTTTTTTACTAAAAAAATTGCAATATTTAATTATAATAATATGAATGATATGGTGATAAAAGATGAAATATAAAATTTTAACAATTATAATATCTATTTTTACTATCTTTATAATTGTTTCTTGTGATAATAATACGAAAAATACAACTGCAAATGTGCCGGATACTGAAAGCACAACAGTCAATTTGGCAATAGATAATTTCACAACAGACAATCCTTTAAAGTCCGAACAATTAATATCTAAAAAGGATATTGATGAGTACTTTAGTTTGTATTACAACTATTTCAAAGAACAGAAAATTGAAAATAGTAACTATATTGATTCGAGTTTTTTCAGATATTCCCTTGAATTCCCCACTGTATTTTTTTATAAAGCAACTCTTTACTTTGCCAATAATTCTGAAAGACTCACGCCTAGTTATATTAAAATATCAGTACCATACGAAATAGAAGCATTAAGAGATTTTGGATTCAAGAAGGGTATGTCATTAAATGATGTTAATCAGATAGATAAATCCTTGAAAATAGAAGAATGCAAAATAAGCCACAGTGATAATAATATAAGCTTTATTGAGTTAAAAATAGATAATTATATTTATATATTAACTGCGTCTGACAGTGAAGAAGAAATTGTGGATGTATACATAAAAAAGGAGGGTACAAACTTAATTGATGCAGTTTATAATGATATTACTAATTTGATAGCTGATTTTAGTGATTATGACAATTGTTACCCACTTTTTCTTACCCGCGGAAACATAAATCATGACAGTTATGAAGATGTAATTATTACTTTTGAAATAGATACTCCTCAGGACGGCATTGAAGCTTATGGCAATAGCAGAGTAACACTTATTCTTTTTGGAAGTAAAGACGGATACGTAAAATACGGAGAAGTCGAAGGATTGATAACATCAAATGGAGGGCTTTTCGGCAAGCCAATTGTGTCGACAAATATTGATAACGGTACTATTTCAATAAGCCAATATGGCGGTTCGGCTTGGAGATGGAATGTTATATCAACCTATCAATATGATAAAACAGATAAACGAATATATTTAATTAAACAGGAAACAAGCAACTACCACAATGTTTCCCCTGTTCAGGACACTCTTCAGACAGTCGTTAGCCATTTTGAAGAAAAAATAGATATTTTAGATAAACCGGATTATCAAAATAGTCAAATATCAAAGACAGTATCTAAAACACTGGGCAAATCAACAATTACTTATGAAGAGTTAAAATACTCTGATAATATTAAGCAAAATTTCATCAATGACACTATCAAAAAATACACAAATAAGCAAATAGAAAAAATTAAGAGCATGGGCGTTGAAGGCAAATTTAGCATAACATTTGGTGAAACTATAAAAAACGAAAAATTTGCTTCGATATGTATTTACACCAACGGTAATTATTACGATTACTCAAAAGAAATTGAAAATGATGAATACAATGAATCTTTCCATGATGAAGAATATGTAAATATTGATTTGGTCAACCTGAAAGAAGTTAATATATTTGATTATTATTCAATTGATGAAATAGCACAAAAATTATACGATGTACATGTAGAATGCGGAAATGTTGAGGACTATTCCGTAAAATCAAAAGAAGATATCGTTAATGTTATTAAGGATTCACTAAACGGCACTAATGAAGGCAATAACAAATTTAAATATTATTTCAACGATTTGTCAGTCAGATTAGTGCTATATTTGCAATATAAAAATGAAGACATTGTGCATGAAAGGCAATGTTCTGTGTTACGCACGGATGAATTAGTAGTTGAACCTATATTATTTAAAGAATGGTTTAATTCAGAATTGCAATAAAATAAGACTTTTAAGTAGCTAATAAATGTATGCTTTAAGGCATACTTTTTCAAAATAAATTAAGAATCGCATTAATTTCAAACTGGGCACCAATTATTTTACCTTCCTTTTTGGCAGGTATTTTAATAAAAAAGTACCTATATGAAGATGACATCGAAAAATTTAAAAAAATAACAATGTTTCTCGTTTCTGCAATAAAATTTATTTTATTCATATTAAGTGTTAAAAAACCAACTTTTTTAGCTATCCTGATTATACTAATTTTATATCCGTTTGCTTCGCACACCTTTATTAAAATCGGCCTTCAAACAGTTAAAGCCGAAAATAAAGCAAATGTTAGCAATAACAATAACATCGCAAACATGCCATAATAAGTATTGTTTATAAAAGCACTTATTAGCCTTACGTAAATATACGTGCAACGATAGATGCTCTAAAAAAGTTATAGCCAGAACACTGCGTTGTTCTGGCTATTTTTAAAGCAAATTTATTTATTGTTTGCAGGGAAGTCCGAAATCTTACGCAGTATGTATCTTTTCAAATATGACAAGTCTAATGAAGTTACAGAACCGTCTCCATCCACGTCTGCTGCCAACAGGCCGTATTCATCCAACTTATAAGTACTGTTTCGCAACAGATGTCCCTTCAAATACATAATATCCGTTGAATTTATTTTTCCGTCATTATTAACATCACCATATTTGATTTTCACTTCTTCCACAACTTCAATCATTGGCCTGCCATTGGCGCTTGTGGATAAAGCACATAACTTACCGCCTACATAAAACAGTTTTGATATCTCTCCAACTGAAGATACGGTTTTAATCTCTGTAAAATCTTCATAATTATAAACGTAAATTCGGTTATCCCCGGCTGTAATGTAAAACTTCTTTTCTTCCACGTTAAATGCAATATCTTTAAATGTTTTGTCCAGCATACGAGCAAAGTTCATATCCTCTGTTTTACTTTCACTGCATGTAAATATAGCCCCGCAGCCGTTAAACAAGTATTTACCGTCAGGAGATATCTTGTAGTTGGTAGCCAGCTTATATTGACCATGGTATGGTGAATCATAAGAAGACACAAACTTACCGTTATCAATATTAAAAGCGGTATAATCTCTCGGTGATACTGTTGTATCAATAGTGTAAATCCTGTTTAACACCGGGTGAAGCTCTGCAAAACTCATACCATATGCAAGCTTTGTTTCAATTACTTGTTCCGAATCCGGCGAATAACTAGCTAAGACAGCCCATCCATCTTTGTGAGATGTTAAATATACAATTCCATCCCTTCCTGCAACAATATCATATGGAGCAATTTCTAATTTAAACTGCTTCTTAATTTTCATAGTATCGGCATCAATTACTACAACTGCACTGATTTGTCCAAATTCCCTCAAATTTGAGTCCTGATTCTTTTTGAAAATTGTTACATAAAGAATACCATTTTGATAATCCAGTCTTTCAATAGCTCCATCAATGAGAGTTTCTTTAATTTCTCCCGTTTTGATATTTATTGAGTAAACCTTTGAGTTTGCAGCATCTACAGCAAAAATCACCGGTTTTTCAGGATGCTCCACAGCATCCGAAATAGCGGCATTAATAGGCAGCATAATTCCGGGAGCAGGAGTCGGCTCTGAATTTGAAGGTATAATTTCATCCAACTCTTCCCCTGTAACAGTTTCAAGGGAATCCGGTGCCAACAAGAACAATGTCCTGCTCTTGTAAAATACGTAACTTGGAATGTTGCCCACACTCAAACCGGCAAGCTTTGTCAGTGTACTGTAATCGTATATGTCGACATTATTGGAATATGCTGCAAACAGTAGATTGCTTCTCTCATCAAAGCACGCATCTGTAAAACTTCTTTCAAGTTTAGACAAATATCTGATATCATACATGGGGTTTATACCGCTAGCAAAAATATTCCCGGACGAATTAAACAACAGTTTCCCATCGGGAGAAATTTTATTTATTCTACCTATGGAATACTCACCATGATAAGGCGAATTATACACATTTACGACACTTCCATTTTCGTATTCAAATGCATATATATCTGCCGGTATAACTCCTTGACTTGTAAAATAAAATGCGTTGCGGGAAGGATGTTTTTCCATCTTTCCAAAGAAATGTACTTGCATGTTCGAAATTTCTTGTTTTAAAGTCCTAGAAAAACTCCTAACATAACCCCCACCTAATATATAAATAAAACCATCGTTTCCAATACCCAAATCTTCAAAGGTTGTTCCGCTCATTATCCAATCCTTAAGTTCGAGGGTATTGTCATCATAGATATAAATAATTTTGTTTTCACCGCATCCAACATATATTTCTCCATTATAAATATCCACGCAGTTTGGTGAATAGGTTACTTCACTTTCTTTAATTTCTCCCGCCATGTAATTTACTGACACAAGTTTGTTGTTAGTATCATCAACAAAGTATACCAGAGACTTCTTTCCATGAATTACCGAATCTCCAACCCTATAATTTTTCAAATTAATTGATTTTACCGGTCCTTCCCATACCCGTATTTTTTCAAGAATCGTCCTTTTATTTGCCACTTTCGAAACAGCTATCAAATAACCGTCTCTAAAGTACATATCCTTTACAGTACCTTCTGTATATTTTGTATCAATCTGCGTAAAGGTACTGTAATTATACTCATAAATTGTATTTTCGCTTGAAGCTACGTAAAATTTATCGTTCTCAATATCAAAGGCTACATCATTAAATGATTTGTTAAGCTTAAGGTAAAATCTTAAATCTTCTGTATTATTGTCGGAAGCCGTAAATATATTGCCCGAATTGTTAAATATATACAATCCGTCCGGTGATATTCTGTTTTTTGAGGCTATTCTATACTCTCCATGATACGGAGAATCGTATGTTTCTGTAATTATTCCATTATCATATTTGATTGTATAAAGGTCCGTAGGACTTACACTTATAGAAGAAAATACCAGAGAATTATTTACAGGATTGGCCGCCAAATATCCCGCTTCAGGCCTCTTTAGCTTAGATGCGGATACTTCTTGTTTGGTTTCCCCGGAAAAACTTTTTAATAAGCAGTTTTTAAGGCCGGTTTCGTTTGGAGATGTATATATATATCCGTCATTCCCCACAGCAACGTCTAAGAAAGTATCTCCCACCAGTATTCTATCCTCGTATTGAAGCGTCTCAGCATTATATATGCCTATCATTCCTTGGGAACCAAAGCCAACATATATTTCTCCATTGCCAAAAGCTATACAGTTGGAATTATAACCCAAAGTTACAGTCACCTTTTCTCCAGTCTCAAAATCAATTTTAACTAATTCATCAGAACCATTTATTATGTATATAAACTCTTTGTCTGGGTGAATAACGGAATCTTTAACTTCCATATCAAGGTCAAACCGAATAGAAGGTTCATTTGACATAATAGGTATAAATGTAACTGCAGGTGTAGGAATAGGCACCGGCAAATTATCTATAATACCGCTTATTTGAATATTTTCAAGAGCCAATCCTCCTTTACCGTCATCGTACAAAGCAATCAATTCTCCGGCCGCATAAAGGAGTTTTGATACATTACCTTTTGAATTGACAGTTTTTATACGGCGTAAAGTATTATAATCATAAACATGTATTTGCATATCTCCCACAGATGTAAAGAACAAATCATGGTCCAAGTCAAAGACAATATTGTTAAATTCCTTGTCAAGTTTAAAGAAAAATCTCATATCTTCCTTCTCATCTTCAGTACAGGTAAATATACAACCCGAACCGTTAAATATGTACTTTCCGTCAGGAGATATTTTAAAGTATGTATCCAGCGAATAATCTCCATGGTAAATTGAATCATAATATGACACAAACTTACCATTATCAATATTATAAACTTTATAGTCTCTTGGGGATACATCTTCATCAATAGTATAAATCCTGTTTAATGCCGGATGATACTCAGCAAGACTCATATGCCTTATCAATTCCGAATCTGCAAGTTCTTTAGCGGAACGTGAATAGCTATTAATATAATCCAATTTTTCTGACCCTGAAGTCACATATAAGTAACCGTCTCTTCCTGCAACAATATCATAAGGAACAATATCAATGTCTATTTTTTCTTTTAATTCCATAGCCACTGTATCAATTACTGCTATCACACCACTTTGGCCTTCCGGCTGCGAATTCGGACTATAAGCATTCGTAAGAACAGTAACAAACAATTCATTGTCAAAATAGGCCATCTTGTCTATTGTGCCGCCTATGTAAACTTCTCTGACCGTTCCGGTCTCCACATTAACTGAATAAACTTTTGAATTGGCACTGTCTGCAGCAAAAATCACCGGTTCTGTCGGATGCGATATTGCATCACTAATTTTAGTTCCAATTGGAAATTCGAATTCTTCAAAAGTGTTTTTTGGCTGCAAATTTTCATCGGCTGCTTCTACGGGAAAAATCGTTAAGTTAGCGAAAAGTGAAGAAATCACAAAACAAACCAACATAAACAAAGCTAACTTTTTACTGGATTTAAACACTTTTATCTCTCCCCCATTAATAATTTTCTATAATTTCTCTGTATAAATAATAATATAATATCTATGTTAATCTGTCCATATTGTTATATTTGATGTATGTCTACTCAAATTTTTCCATATTCTGAATCTTTCCCAGTCGAATTACATTCCAAGATGCTTTATGAAGCATGCTGGTTAAAATACCGTTATCAAATGAGGATTGATCCGAGTTTTTCGGATGTACCTCCTCACCATTTACACTATTACGTATTTTTAGATTCTGATGCTCCAAAACAATATGCTCCAGCAACCTGTAATCTTTCATACCCCTGACATCCGATACAAGAACAATATCCTCGTGAATATTTCTGTTAACTGCAAAGATTGTAACTTCTTCTTTTTCTTCATTGTAAATTGTAATGCTTTCAATATCGGTAACATTTTCATGTTTTGAAGTATCATGAATCGGAGTGTTAATCACTGGTTGAAGTACTATTCCTCTGCCGTATTTTGAAGCGTGCGCAAACGGGTAAAATATTGTCTGCCTCCAAGCCGCTCCGCCATTTCTTTCAGTCACAATAGGCGCGATTACATTAATTAGCTGTGCCAGGCAGGCAATTTTGATTCGATTGGCGTGTTTGATAAGGGTAATAAGCATCAAACCGACAAGTAGCGCATCTTCAAACGTATATATATCCTCCAGTAAAGGAGGTGCTATACTCCATGGTTCGTTCTTCATAATGTTAGCATCATCATTATTTGAGTGATACCATACATTCCATTCATCAAAACTTAGGTATATATTCTTTTTGCTTCTTTTCTTTGCTTTTATATAATCACAGGTGGCAATGACAGAGCGTATGAATTCATCCAAATCATCGGATTTTGCCAAAAAATCGGCCGTGTCATTTTCTTTATTTCCATAATACTGGTGTAATGATATATAATCCACATAATCATAGGCATAATCCAGAACTGTTGCTTCCCATTGGGGAAAAGTGGGCATATCTTTGGAGGAACTTCCGCAGGCAACCAACTCAATTGCAGGGTCAATCATTTTCATAGCTCTTGCAGTCTCTTCAGCAATTCTCCCATACTCATCCATTGTTTTATGTCCGACCTGCCATGGGCCGTCCATTTCATTGCCAAGACACCAAACCTTTATGTTATGAGGCACCTTCACTCCATGTTTTATTCTCATGTCACTATATTTTGAACCTCCCGGGTGGTTACAGTATTCCAGCAAATTACATGCATCCGAAATCCCTCTGGTGCCAAGGTTCACTGCCATCATTATCTCAGCGTTTGCTTTTTTACACCATTTCGCAAATTCATTAATCCCAACCCGGTTTGGTTCTATACTTCTCCAAGCCAATTCCAAACGTCTGGCCTATTCTCTACCGGTCCGACACCATCTTCCCAAAAATAATTGGATACAAAATTGCCTCCCGGATAACGGATAATTGGCACATTTAATTCTTTCACCAGTTCAATAACATCTTTACGAAAACCATCTTCGTCCGATTTGGGATTTCCAGGCTGGTACAACCCGTCGTATACGGCCCTTCCCAGATGTTCTACAAAAGAACCGTAGATACGTTTGTCAATCTCGGCAATTTTATAATCTTTATCAATCGTCATTCTGGCTTTTTTCATTTTTGCGCCTCCAAAGAATTAATATTTTTTCAATAATATTATTTGCTACAAGTTGTACTTGGATATTATTTTTTGTCCATTCTACTTCATTATAACATCCTTGATTACAATTATATTTTCAGGATTAAAAAAGCCCCATCCAAGTGGTGGGACTTTTTTAATTCTGAAAAAGATCATCCTATGAAATTGCCTTGCCGCACTTTGGACAAAAATTATAATCACTTCCAAGGGAATTTCCACAATAGGGGCAAAAGCGAAAACCATCGTTTGAAATCCCATTTTTACTTTCTTGCGATAGCTCATCGTTTGCTTGCCGGATCCATTGAGTACCGGGATCTCCTTCTTCATGGGACTCAGTAATATCAAATATGGAAAAACGGTCTTTGCCTGTTGCATTCTTGTAATGGTACATTGCCTGAACGATACCAAAGAATATAAATATTATGCCAAATAACGGAAAGAAAAATCCAATACCAAAGGGTCCATGGGCTGTAATATTAATGGCCAAAATTGTCCAAATAATTCCAAAAACGACTACTATAACGGAACCGATAAAAGATAATCCGGATGGCCCACGACCAGGTTTTATACTTTTCATACCTCACCTCAAAAAACAATCAAAATTAATCTTAGCTGCAATTTTTTCCTATATATAGCATAACACTTTTGTTTAAAACCCGCAAGGTTAATCGGAATAAGGATTGTTTATAATGATACCAGAAATTAAGACTGATTTGCGCCTCAAAAGAATTAATATTTCATCAAAATTTCAATTATGTCTTAAAATCAAAATAGCCAAAGCTTAAAATTGCTCTGGCTAAATTTGATATCCCTTTTAAACAATCTCTCGGAATATTTAGTTAACTGGTGGATTGCTTTATGAAATTGCCTTGCTCAAGAATCAAGGATAGTCAGTCAGAACGGAAATTCCTTTAATAATCTGGGAGTCCATCTCTGTCATTAAGTCAATAATGACAAGCTCCTTTTGGAATCTTGTTCTAAGAATTCCTTCACGATATATATCTTCCATTGACTTTGTCCTTTTATATCCTCTTTGTTTAAGCTTTTCTGACGCTTGTTCAACACTGTCGCCTAAACGTATCCCAAAAACGTGATAGTCTCCACCGTTAATATTTATTTGTGTCAGTCGCCTGTCGCTTGCGTCTTTGGGTATCTTAAAATAATAGCCCCGAACATAACCGTCATCTGTTACTTTTGACCCAGGCATATCATCATTAAAATATTTGGCTTCTTCCTCTGAAAGTCCGGCAAATTCAAGGTATTCCATACCCATAAAGCTGTTAGCATTTATCTCTTGCGCTTCTTGTATTGTTTTTTCAACCAGCCTTATGTTTGCACTTTCTTTATATTTTACAAAAACCAGAGCACTTATTAATAAAAATAAACATGTTAAAACAGTAATCGCTATTGCCTTTTTCATAATTATTCTGCCCTAATCTCCATATTTCTTTTAACTGGTATTTCATCTTGCATTAATTATTGCTTGCATACATTTACTTAGATAAAATATACCATAACCCACTATAAAAATCCATTCCTTTTGATTATTATCCGAAAAACAAAGCTCATCTTCAAAGAATTCCGCCTGATATATTACATCCTATCAGAACTGCTTCTATTTTAATATCCTGCACCGATACTGTGATACAGATAAACCACAATATGGGCACGGGGTGCTTCCTGTATCGGATTAAAGTCGGTTTGAGCGGCGGTAAAGAAGCCGTGGGTATCCGCCCATGCCACCGCATCGGTGTAATAGTATTCACCCAGCCTGATGCCAGCTCACTTCTTCCTGCAGCATCGGGCCGGTTTTTCGAACGCCACAAGAAAGTAATTATCTGTGCCTCACTACAAGGTTCGTGAGGGCTGAATGTTGTGTTCGAAGTACCTGAGGTAATCCCCCTCTCCAGTGCCCAGAGGACAGGCTTGTAAAAATAATCGGTTTTGGCCACATCGCTGAAAGGATTCTTTGTAATTCTCGGTTCAGGGCATCCCGCTGCCCGCCAGAGAAAGGTAACAGTCTGGGCACGGGTGCAGGTCATATCGGGAGAAAAAGTAGTGGTAGTGGTGCCACCGGTTATGCCGTTTTTCAGCGCCCACTCCACTGCTTCCCGGTAGTAGGTATCCTGGGCCACATCACTAAAAGGCAACGGTTTTCCGCTTTCAGCCTTCAATTTCGCCATTGCCGCAGCCAAATCCACAATCCCCCATCCGGATTCTTCATCATAGCCCACAGCACCAATATCCCGGGCAGTATTGCACAAAAGCTGCCGAATCCGGTAAGGAGTCAGGGTCGGGTCGACAGTTAGCAGAGATGCAGCTGCGGCGCTGACCCAAGCAGTGGAATAGCTGGTGCCGTTTACTGTCACGGCTTCCCCTTTGGGATTAGATGTCTTTAGTTTTATGCCCGGTGCCAGTAAATCTACCCCGCTATGGCGGTTGGAAAAGTGAGCAGGGCCATCATCTGTTGGGTTGACAGTTCCGGCACAAAGAACAGTGGAAAAGGCCCCCGGATAATAGGCTGTATTATCCCCGTCATTTCCGGCACAGGACACCACCAGTACTCCGCGCTGTTCGGCCCAGGCCACCGCATCCCTAAGTGCCGGAGTATCAACTCTAGCCCCAGAACTGATGTTGATAATGCGGCAACCGTAAACATCCACCGCATCCCGGATAATCTGTGCCAGCAGGGATAGATCTCCTTTGACAGCCGAATCACTCCCGTTTTTGCTGTAATAGACCAAAGGAACCAACACCGCTTCGGGGCAAAGTCCGGTGACCCCTGCTTCTTCACTGCCCACAATGATGGTTGCAACGGCAGTGCCGTGACCGATGGTGTCCTGGGTACTGGCACCCGAGAAAATATAGTTGTGTCCCTCATCCAGATTATTTTCATCTATTGCAACTGAAGAGATTCCAGTGTCAATGACGGCGATACGAACCGGTTCAGACTCGGCAGCTAAAGCCGGTAAAGTCAAAATCATAACTGTTATTAGTGTTGTAAAAAATAATCGCAATTTCATATACTCACCCATCCTTAAGAAAAATTTTCGGACATCCAGTCCTCAACTTTTTCTTCTTTCGCGACCTTAAAAAGAAGAGGTTCAAAAATTCTTGAGGTCAAGCTATATAGATTTTTATCTCGAAAGCCGTAAAAGGCGGGGTCTCCCCCGCCTCTGTTTTAAATCTTACGGATTTTCAACATAGATATACTTGTAGTTCCTATACTCATAATACAGTATATAATCGGCCTCTGAACCATCATAGTTTGTACTACCAATGATAGTTTCAATTATATAATCGCCATAATAACTTCCATTAGTAATAACATAATTAACCTCACCTTCTCTCTCAGGAGCAGAGAATACCGCAACGTCGTAACCATGTGCTTCCAAAGTACCCTTTTTCAGCTTAACAGCATATATATAAGACGTATTAGCAGCAAGCACACCATAGCTCTTGCCTCCAGCTTTTGCAATTCCACCAAAGGCTTTTACTGTAGGTCCGTTAATATGGAGGTAATCTCCACTAGAACCGGCAAAAATACCGCTGTTAAATCCGCTTCCTCCTGCTCCACTGTTGAAAGTCAGAGTACCTGTTCCCTCAATGACCAGTTCGTATTCTGCCCACACACCTGTCACACCATATACGTTAGCATTAGTATCGCTAAATGTGTTTTCCACTATGCTAAAACCTTTGTTAGCAATTGTCAGACCTTTCGAGCAGTAGATTGTAGCATTAATTATGGTGCCATATGTGTTTTTGCTGTAATATCCGGATATGATTGCATCATTAAGGTGAAGCGTACCCACATTATATAAATATCCGTTTATATTAGTTGTCATTGTGCTAGGATCAAACTGCACGCTTCCGGAACCGTCACCCAAGATATCGTTCATATTCTCTGTAGTCACTCTTATTCCGGCAACATAGAGTTCTATTTCCTCGCTAACTTCGCCTGTAAAGCCTGTGTCAGCCCAGCAAGCATACAAGGTCTGGTCAGCGGTAAGTTCAACAACTGTATTGCTAGTGACTTTAGTTCCGCCAATTTTTGCTGTATACCAACCAAGGAAAAATTGGTCATCGTTAGTTGGAACAGGAAGTTCTCCGTAGGTCTCTCCTTCATTTACATACTTATAAGATGTTTCAACCGTACCACCGTTGGCATCAAAGTTTACTTTATAGGACTGCATATCAGACCATACAACCACTAATTCGATATGCTCCGCCGGCATGGTAGTGAAGGTATAATCAACTCCATTTAACTGCCAACCAGCAAATTTAAATCCTTCTTTTGTTGGTGGTGTAGGTGCATTAACTACTGTACCGTAATCCTGTGTAATGTTTGCTACATCGCTGCCTCCATTACTGTCGAAGGTAATGGTATATTGATTGATTGTCCAATTAGCTGTAAATGTAACATTTCCAGCAGGCATAGTCATGTTTTCAGCATATCCGGACCAGCCATTAAAAGTGTATCCTGTCTTTGTAGGCTCATTAGTAGGACTATAAATAGTCGTACCGTATTTCACACTGCCTGTGGTTGCACCTGCAGTGTTCACACTGCCGCCATTGCCATTCCATGTTACATTGTAACTGTTTCGTTTATAGTACAGCCTTAATACCAAACTACCGTCTAAAGCAATTGCTCCCGATGAAATGGTACCGCTTACACCAGGATCATAGGTGAAGCCGGTAATTCCCTTAGGAGAAGCCGTAACCGTAGCTCCGTTGCTGCCCGTTAAATTCTCGGTATCATTAGGTGTTACCGGATAGCTTCCGTCCAGTTCTTCCAAATAGTGTTCCACTTTGTAAGGTATATTGCTTATGACTGCCCAATCGGCAATCAGAGTGATATTTTCTGCAGGCATTGTAGTAAATGTATATTCTACACCATTCAGCTTCCAACCTGCAAAGTTATAGCCTTCTCTTGTCGGTTGTGCAGGTGCTGTTACTACTGAACCGTAATCTTTAGTTATAGCTGCAACTGCGCTACCACCGTTACTGTTAAAGGTAATGGTATACTGATTCACATTCCACTTAGCTGTCAGTGTTAAATCCGTGTCAGGCATAGTAGCATTTTCCTCAAGTGCCGAAGTCAGCCCTGCATCTTTATACCAACCGGCAAAGGTATAGCCCGTACGAGTTGGAGTTGTAGGTTTATCAATAGGTGTCCCGTACATCACATTGCCTTGTGTAAATGTTCCGGTCAAAGGATTGCCGCCATTTACGTTCCATGACAAGCTATTGATATTACGTTTATAATAAATCTCCACAACGGTACTTCCGTTAGCCAAGATTGTCTCTTGAGTAAAGCTCTGTGGTGTAAACCCGGTGTATGTTCTAGGTGCAGCATTTGTAAGCTCTCCTGTCACACCGGTTTTCCCTTCAGTCTGTTCTAAAGTATAAGTTCCGTTCAAGTTTTGCTTAAAGTGCTTCACTATATATGGCGTATCGGTCTTTTCAGTCCAGTTGGCAGTGAAGGTAAGTGCATTTGCCGGCATTACGTCGGGTATAGCTACATTCCAACCTGCAAAGTTGTAGCCCTCTTTGGTAGGATCGAATGGTTTTACTATAGCAGAACCATACGGCACCTTTAATACAATATCATTGCTTCCGTTGCCATACACGAATTTCAAATCATATAGGTTACGATCATAGTAAATGGCAACAAAGGTAGATCCGTCAGCAGCAATGGTCTGCTGTTTTACCGCTTGTGCTGTAAAACCGGTATAGTTTTTAGCAACAGCAGTAGTCTGTTCGCCAACTTTACCAGTCTGGGATTTGTCGGTTTCTATTAACACATATTGACCGTCCAAAGCCTTCTGGTAATGCTCTACAGTATAGTTTACAGTGCTTGGTGTCCATTTTGCGTATAGTGTGGTATTGCCCTTAGGCATTGTAGTAGCTGTAAAGGAATTCGTTAAAGCTTTATCGGCATACCATCCGGCAAAGGTATAACCTACTCTGGTAGCGATGCAGGCATCTTGCCGCTTAGAGCAGTTCCGACAAGTAAACGTAACATCGGAACAGCTGAACCGCCATTTGAGTCAAAAGCAATAGTACCGGCATTTGCCTCATTGCTCCAGTTGAGCTTGATAGTTCTGCTAAGTGTCTCAGAGGACTTAGACAATGGTACACCTTTCCATGTGATCTTCATTTCACCGCTTTGAGTCACTTCACCGGAAGAAGTATTTACTGTAATCTGGTTGTTGACAGGATTATATTTGAAAGCGGGGTTGGTCAAATCCACAGCAAAATATGCTTCATCATCTCCGTTATGCGCCGTATTGCTGTCGTAATTTTTGGTCTTATTTTTGAAACCTTCCTCTGTCTCACCGGTCTTAATGTCCATCCAATTCATATCAAAGACAGTTTTAGGTATGGTATAGGTATTGACATTTAGTATATTGAAGGTCGGGTCTTCCTCATAGGCAAAGTCATAGACATTCTCCCGCTGTCCCGCCGACCACAATGGCCATTCTTTAGTAAATATGGACGGTGTATAGGAGTATTTGCCGTTGAGGGCTTCGGCAATGAACTTCACATCCAGATATGCACCAATTTCGACAAGCAGTGCACCGGAATAGCTGCTATTCTTTTGCCATGTCCCATTTACTTTCCAGTTTTCCAAATGGTAATAGAAGTAGCCCCACATCCTAGCGTAAGCTCCCGTTTCAAACTGCAATCCAATACCTGCCAGTTTTGTGCTAAACAGGCCCACTGTAACCTTTACTCGTACACCGGCTCTTATACCAATAGTACCCATGACATATAAATCAAACTGATATCCATTAGTGGATAAGTCGATGGTTTCACTCTCACCTTTCTTACTTAAAAGAAGCAGAGTGAAAGAGTGACGCTTGAAGTTTTCGTATTGGAAGGTCATTCCAAGAGCTACATTTAGGTTGGCGGAAACCACAAAATCCACCTGAAGACCAAATGCCAAAACATGGAGCGGATCCACCGCACTGCGCAAGTCTAGAAGGTTTGCAGAAACCAAATCAACCATTCTTCGTTGGCATCTTCCATAAATCTAGAATATTTCTCAGCTAGACCACCACTAGCTGTGCCCTCTTCTTCGGGAAGGAACTTCTCAACGTCGTCTACTAATTGCTTGATAGATTGACTTAAGCTAAAGATTTTTTGGTAGCTGCAGCTTCCCTTGCACTATTTGGCCATGGCATACCCCAAGGTTCTTTTGCTTCATTCAGCTTGGCTGTAGCGGTAATACCAATACCGGTATAGGTACCAAGGTCTAGGTTACCGGTCATACGATAGTCGGCAATATAAGGGATAATCCACTTCCACTTCCAAACGGCACCGCCACTGACGTTGAATCCGAAAGTAAATTCCTGCTCAAAGAAAGCAGTTAGATCAACTTCCAAGACATTGTTGCTACCTTTTTTCTGAATCTTGAACTTATAGTTTACAGCAACCTCCGCACGTATCCCGGAGCCTACTATTTTCGGATCAAAATGAACTGTCTTGGTTGAAATACTTACAGAAAACTTCGGTTTCTTACCGTCCTGTTCCTTGTCTATGATGTTACCCATAAGCATCAATTCATTTGCACCTAGCGGTGTTCCGTCTGCATAAGTAATATCACAATCGGACAAGGTTAAATCATCACCAAATATCTCCCGAACTTCAGCCGTCTTGAGGGCTACCTCTGCAAGATATTCACCGGCTTCATCAAAGAAATCACTCTCCATCAACTGAGCTTCAATGATTTCCTGTATTTCACCCTTGTTTTCTTCAATAGCTCCCTCCAGCTCAGCTTCCGAAACTTTAGTTTCGTCGTACAAATCCATGGCTGCCATGATCTGATCTTGATCTACTTCTTTATAGGTAACGGTAGTGGTACCGTCTCCATTAACTTTTATTGCTGTTATCACACCGTATGCTAAATCCTGAGCACCTGCTTCTCCGAATTCACCGGTAAAGAATGCCAAGAAGTCACCCACATCCACAGTGGTATTAGAACTTAGTCCAACACTTTCATATTTGGCATCGGAGAAAATCAACTTACTGTTTTGGATTATCACCGATGTTCCATTCATTTCCCAACCGGAAGTTCCGTCATCCTCATCCACATCAACGGGCAGTACATCAGGCGTAAATAGTACATCTTCAGCTTCTGCCTCTACATAATAATAGGTACTGTCATCAATATCGGTTATTTTTACATAGGCAACTTCACCGTTATCAGTCTTGTTTTGAGTTCCTTTTTGCGGCTTTCTTTCTGTAGGTTTGGTACCGGAATAGACAGCAACAGTATCACCAACCTGTATATCTTCACTGCCGTTGTATGTAAAGCTACCGCTGCCATTACTTGCTGTATAGGTAGTATTACCCTGTTCATCGGTGCTGGCAAGATACAGACCGGCATAGTCCATCAAACTCAAACCGTCTGCTTCATTCAAATCACCCACAGGAATATATTTGATGCCGCCATTTAGCTTCAAATTCATAGTTCCGTTTTTTTCTATACTGAAATTGAAGAAACGAATCTTGGTTATATCATATCCGTCACCCATTGCTTTCAAAGTATCAAAAGCATCAACACTATCATCATAAATTACATCATCATTAAGTAACTCAATCTGATAGGTATGTCCTGCTGTAAATCCTCCGTTTGCAGCTGAAATAGTCCAAACTCCGTTGTTATTTACCACCTTGATGTTCTCTATGTTAGCCAAGTCTTCCTCAGGAACCGACTCTTCAGGTGTTTTCTCAGGAGCGGTAATATTACGGAATTTGAAATCGGTCCCAGGAATTGGTGCACCGCCAGTTTTCTTCACTGATACGCTAAAATCGGCTTTTTGATCCAATGCACTTACGAAGTTGGGAGTACCGCTTCATCTAAAGCGATGGCATCGGTAAGGTGTGCATAAAGTGTTAAATTGGCATTTAGTTTATCATTACCGTTTACAGGTTTGGTTTTTTCTTCATCATAATACCAACCTAAAAACACCTTTCCGGAAGGCATAGTAGGAATGGACAGGGTGCTTAGCAAAGTATCCTTTTTATAAACCTTCTCTTCCTTTGTTGAATCAATCACAAAGGTTACTTTATAATAAGTTGTCTTGTTTTGGTTTTGAGAGCCAACCGTATTCTTTCCTGTGTCGGAATCTTTCTCATTGTCATCGTTGCCGGAATCACCGGTGGAAGAATCCGGTGTTTCAGTACTCTGCCCGTTGTTCGGATCAACACTGACCCTGTCAGACGGAACGCCTGGTTCACTGTACCAAGTTTCTACTGCTTTATCAGTACTCATACAAAGCGCTGCAGCCTGTGCACGGCTCGCATTGCCTTTGGGATTAAAGTTTGTGCCGTCGCCGGCCAAAATCCCAGTGTTCCAAAGCTTTAAAACCGCCTCCCGCGCCCATGGTGCTACAGTATCCAAATCTGCCGGAACAGTTGTAATATCGGCTCCGGTATCATAATCAACGCCAAAATTTTCAAAGTAGCGAACAAAAAACACTGCCATCTGCTCCCGGGTAACAAGACCGTTAGGATCAAATTTGCCGTTTCCGACACCGGCAGTGATACCGTGCTTAAATGCCCACTCCACATATGGGGCATAATAGCATCTTTAGGTACATCGCCAAAGGAAGACTGTTCCTTGTATTTAGTCTGATCCACGCCGGCCATTCTCCCCAAAACGGTAACAAACATGGCTCGGGTCATTGTTCCGTCAGGACTAAAAGTATTTTCACCGGTACCGCTGAAAAATCCGTTTATGAATGAATATTGAACAGCATCATAGTACCAGCTCCCTTCCTTGACATCCGCGAAGGGATTCTCAATTCTCTTCTGCCACTCTGTATTTACCGATGTACTAACATTATCAGTTGCAGCAGACATTGCCCCCGCAGGAAGCATTGTGAATAACATAGCCACTAGAAGAAAAATAGATATAAATCGTTTTCCCATTGCAACCTTCCTTTCAAGTTTTTTCGACACATTGTAAATACAAAACTTCGTTTTAAACGTTCAGATACACCATCTCTTAGGGTATCTGAACATTTTGAATGTTGCGTGTATTAGTAGCGATTAAATAAGAGATTACTCCAAAGAAATGCTGTTGATAATAGTGTCCAAGTTAGTTTCCAGCGAGGTGTTGACCCCTGTATTGTACGTAAAGACAATCTCTTGCTCGCATGCTTGACCGTCCACGGTAAAGAATAGATTGATATAGCAAACGGTATTGTTGTTATTGCTCGAGTTATCGTCTCCTTTAAACAAGAAGTACACAGCATCTGTTCCCCCAATGGTGGCAGCATTGTCAAATTTCAACACATTAACGTTGGAATAGGAGTCTTTTACCAATTCAACCATATAGTCTCTAGTAATCTCTTTAATACTTACAACCTGCTCAATAATAGGAGTTATAACAATACTGGCACCTTCAGCTTTTGCAACAGTAAAACCTTCAAAATCTTCAAATTCGGTAAAATCACTGGGAACAAGTAAACTCGTGAAATTTGCTTCTTTCCTGACAAGTGTAACATCTGAGGCTGCCAATCCTGTGTTTCCCCCACAAGCCGCAAAGTTTAGT
>NZ_BAVR01000063.1 GCF_000521465.1 Acetivibrio straminisolvens JCM 21531 | reverse complement strand
CAAATAAATAATATAAAAAGTACAAAACGTGTTGAAAAAATATCCATTAACAATATTGTTTTTGAATATGAAAATGGCAATTTCATTTTTGACGGTGCCAGTGCAATTTTTACAAAAAATAAGATTAACTATATTGTCGGAAGAAGCGGTGTGGGCAAGTCAACTTTGATAAACCTTATTTTGGGCAAAATTGCTGCCAAAAGCGGAGATATTCTGTTTGATGACACTAATATTAAAGTTCTCATTGAAAATGGCGGAATACCTCAGTTCATATCTTGGGTTCCGCAGGAACCAGTGCTTTTTCGGGATACTATTAGAAATAATCTAATTCTAGGCTTAGATATTTCAGAAGACAGACTTATGTCTGTTTGTAAAGAATGCTCCATTCTCGAAGATATAAACAATCTTCCTGATGGATTTGATACAATGCTGGGGGATTTCGGAGATAACTTGTCAGTTGGCCAAAAACATAGATTGGGATTAGCGAGGGCACTACTTCAAGATAGTCCTATAATTATTATTGATGAAGGCACAGCAGGCCTTGACTATGAAACTGAGCAGCTAATTAAAAACAACATACAAAAGTTTTGTAAAGATAAAATTGCTATTATAATTACTCATAGTAAAGATTTTATAGCAGATGATTCAATTGTGTATGAGGTTAAAGATAAAAAAATAGCAGAAAGACTAGGAAAAAAATTCGCGTGTTTACGTTCTTAGAGCTCAAACAGCTCTAAGATTTCACTTTCAGACATTTTGGAAAGTAGGGTTTCTCCTGGCTGAATGACTGAATCAATCATTTCCTTTTTCTTTTGCTGCAATTCAAATATTTTATCCTCTATTGTACCCTGGGTAATGAGTTTCATTACTTGGACAACGTTTTTTTGTCCTATTCTGTGGGCACGGTCTGAGGCCTGATCCTCAACTGCGGGGTTCCACCATGGGTCAAAATGAATTACCATATCGGCGCCGGTAAGGTTTAAGCCTGTCCCACCTGCTTTTAAAGAGATGAGAAACAACTTTCCTGTGCCCTGGTTGAAGGATTTGACCATTTCCACGCGGTCTTCGGACTTGGTTGTGCCGTCTAAATAAAAATACTCAATACCTTTTCGCTCTAGGAACTGCTTTATGATTTCCAGCATACTTGTAAACTGTGAGAACAGCAAAATTCTATGCCCGCTGTCAAAAGCATCTGTCATTATTTCTTCCAAGACTTGAATTTTGCCGCTTTCACCGTTGTAATTTTCTATAAAAAGGGATGGATGGCAGCATATCTGGCGAAGCCTAGTAAGTAGGGACAGTATTTTTATTTGACTTTTTTCAAACCCATGCGTTTGAAGTTCAATAGCAACTTCTGCCTTTGCCTTCTTTAGATATGCCAGATAAATTTTCTTCTGCTCTTCTGTCATTTCGCATACAATTTTAGTTTCGATTTTTTCGGGAAGGTCTTTTAACACATCCTTTTTGAGCCTTCGGAGAATAAAGGGACGTATATGCCTTCCCAGTTCATTGAGAGCGTTTTGGTCGGAGTATTTTGTAATTGGAGTTTCAAACTTTTTTAAAAATTTACTGTGGGATAAAAGATATCCCGGCATAACAAAGTCAAAAATCGACCAAAGCTCTGTGATGGAGTTCTCAATAGGAGTGCCTGTCAGGGCAAAGTTCATCCCCGAATTGATTTGCTTTGCGGTTTTGGCATTAAGAGTGTTGGGATTTTTAATGTGCTGGGCCTCATCGAGGAAGCAGTACTGGAATTTTATATCCTTGTAGAGGTCAATATCCCTCCTTAGCAAAGGATATGAAGTTACTACAATATCGACGTCTTTTATTTTATCAAATTTCTCACGCCGCTCCGAAGCAGACCCGGAGATAACCAGAACCTTAAGCTCCGGGGCGAATTTTTTGACTTCTTCCTGCCAGTTGTATACAAGGGAAGTGGGTACAACAACAAGAGAGGGAGCTGTTGCCTTATCCTTTTCCGACAGTATAAATGATATCACCTGGAGGGTTTTGCCCAAGCCCATGTCATCTGCCAAAATTCCTGACAATCCATAATATGCAAGGGTTTTTAGCCATTTGTAGCCGACCTTCTGATAATCCCTCAGAACATTTTTTAGTTTTTCGGGGATTTCGAAATCCATATCCCCGGGTTCCTTTATATTTTGAACCATATGTTTAAAGTTTAGGCTCCGCTCAATTCCGTTCATATTGGCTTCACGCAGCAGGCTGTCAATATACATTGCTCTGTACTTGGGAAGCTCTATAACCTTTTTGGAAAGATCCTTCCCTTTGATATCAAGCTGTTCAACTAAATTGCTCATGCTTTTAAGTTCCGGAAGGTCAAGGGGCAGGAAAGAGCCGTCCTTGAGCCTGTAAAATTTTCTTTTTTCTTTTATGGAAGAAAAGATATGTTCAAGTTCACTGCTGTCAATATCTCCATAGTCAAAAGAAAATTCCAGCATGTTTGAATCCTGACTGAGCCGTACGCCACCGGAAAAGCTGGGAGGAAATCTTATACCGATATTTTTAAATGCATCGGAATAGTACACCTCCGATAATTCCTGAAGCCGGGAGAGGTCATTTCTCAAAAACTCAAATAATTTGATTTCATCTATCAGATAGATTGTATTTTTATCCACCGTAAACTCTGCCGCTTCAAAAATCTCTATAATTTTCCTCTCTGTTTCCATATCCCTGACAACTATTTTTTCAGGGTCGTTAATATAATTTTGTCCGGAGAAAGGGTTTACAACGAATTGGCCGTAATGGAAATTGATAACGGCAGAAATCCCTTCTTTGTATTTGTCAAAATATATCTTTGAAACAAGCTTTTCTTTAACAAGCTTCTCTTCTATCCCCTTATCTATGGAAACCTTGCCAAGCTTATGGATATGGGGCAGGATTTCAGAAACAAATCTTTCAGTCTGCTCCGCCGGAAAAGGCAAGGTGTCTGTTTTGCCTTTTAAAAATTTGGAGATAAAGGGGGCATAGTATTTCTGCTGTCTTTCAGAAGGATGGTATATTTTGTCATTGTAATAAAAATAAATCCCTTTCTCTGTGAGAGGTACAAACTCCGAGGATGACTTTAAATGCAGCAAAACTCTATTGTTTCTATGGGATAGAGAAAAATCAAGGGGAAGGTTCTCTTCTGTTATTGACACAAGTTTTTCTCCATAGCTTAATACTTTTGCGTAAAAACTTCTGTTTTTTAAAGCATCAAATATCCTTAGCAAGTATGGTGTTGATAGCAGAATCTTTTTACCGATGAACACACTGGAAATTGTTTGGTAAGTATATTTGAATCTCTGCTCTAAAAGCTTCTCATTTTCGTATATTTCCATAAGAATATCGATAATTCTTTGGTCTTCTTTAGAAAATGTATGTTTTGCAGGGTCAAAAGTGAAATTTTTGCCAAACTCTAAAGGTGTGTTTGCGGATATGTGGGCTAAAAATTCCTTCATATTCTTTACGATGTACAATCTATCTATACCGAGTCTAAGTTCGAGTGAGGATATGTGGCTGTTAAAATAGTCCCGGTTAAATTCGTAAGTTATCTCAAGATGGACTTCGTTTTTGGATTTTCATCCAAAAAGCTTTCAAAGAAGGCAAATATATCTTCAAGGGTATCGCTATGCAGTTTCTTGGAATTATCAAAATTATAATATTTATATTTGAGAAGTTCGCTCTGGGCCATTTTCATTACTGCCACAATATGCTTGCATGCGCCGAATTGATTGTAATAGGCCGGACATGTGCATTCATAGTCTTCGATATCGCCGTCATCATCAAAATATATTGAGACATCGTAATCCTCAGAGCCTCTTACAACAGCATTGATTACCAGCTTATTGTTGTCGAATTCGAAATGCCTCACCCGGTGATTGAGATTGTATAACAAGCCTCTTTTATAGGCTTCATTGTCTGATGCATGGTGACGAATTATTTTATCGTGAATATTGGGTATATTCATATGTTAACACCTCTAAAGCAGAAGATATAACCTTCAATTAATTAGTATATAACAATTTGTAAGCAAATAAAATAGAATGGGAAAACATTAATCGGCAAAAATGTGTGATGAAAAATATCGCGAGTTCAAAGCTACTGAAGAACTCGCGATATATACTAATCAATATATGGTATTATATCAGTGTTTCCAGTTCGGAAAGAATCTTTTCGAATACATCCAATGCATCCTGCACCGGCTTCGGTGTGGAAAGGTCGACTCCGGCGATTTTAAGAAGTTCTAAGGGATAATCGGAGCTTCCGCTTTTCAAAAACTTGATATATCTATCCACTGCCGCCTGTCCTTCTTTTAGTATCATGTTGGATATAGCGGTTGCGGATGAAAAGCCGGTGGCGTATTTGTAAACATAGAAGCTGGTATAAAAGTGGGGAATTCTTGCCCATTCCATGGCTATTTCCTTATCTACGTTTACTTCGGCTTCAAAATACTTTTTATTAAGGTCGTGATATATACTGCACAAAATTTCCGACGTCAAAGGTTCACCATTTTTATGTTTCAAGTGTATTATTTTTTCAAACTCGGCAAACATAACCTGCCTGTAGATAGTGCCGCGGAACTGCTCAAGGTAATGATTCAAAAGATAGGCTTTTTCCATCCTGTCTTCCGTTTTTTCAAGAAGGTAATTCATAAGCAGAGATTCGTTTACCGTTGATGCCACTTCGGCAACGAAGATTTTGTATTCCGAATAAACATAGGGCTGGGTTTTATTGGTGTAGTAAGAGTGGAGCGCATGCCCCATTTCATGGGCTATGGTAAACACGTCGTTTATTGTACCTTGATAGTTTAAAAGGACATAAGGATGTGTGGTATAAGCCCCCCATGAATATGCACCGCTGGTTTTACCTTGATTTTCGTATACATCTATCCAGCCCTTTGTAAAGCCTTCCCTAAGGTATGAAAGATATTCTTCTCCTAAGGGATGAAGACCGGATTCCACCATTTTTAGAGCCTCTTCATAAGGAATGTTCTTTTTTGATTCCTCAACAATTGGAACGTATAGGTCATACATATGAAGTTCATCAAGCTTTAAAGCTTTTTTCCTCAGCTTTAAATACCTGTGGAGAAGGTGAAGGTTTTTATTTACCGTTTCAATTAAGTTGTCATATACATCCAAGCTTATGTTATCGGCATCCAAAGAAGCCTCAAGGGATGAGTTGTACTTGGAGGCAGAGGCATAGAATTTGGCAGCCTTGATATTTCCGACAAGTGAAGCCGCAATGGTGTTTTTGAATTTGCCGTAAGTGCTGTAAAGTGCTTCGAATGCATCTTTGCGGACTCTTCTGTCTTTACTTTCAAGGAATTTAATGTATCTACCTTGGTAAGCTCCACTTCTTCCCCATCTTCATCCTTTATAGAGGGAAATTTTATATCTGCATTATTAAACATAGTAAAGATTTCCCTTGGAGAGCCGGCCATTTCCGAAGCAAGGGCCAGCAATTCCTCTTCTTTTTCCGAGAGAACATGCTCTTTTTGCCGCAGAATCTCACGGAAAAACTGGCGGTACAACTGAAGGTCCTTATTTTCTTCAATATAGCTGTTTAATTTCTCCTCAGGGATGGAGATTATTTCAGGTACAATAAAAGATGTGGCTGCATAAGCCTCGGTCATAAGGCGGATGCCCTGTCGGCCAGACTCTGGTATGTAGAATCTGCGTTATTTTCGTCTTTTTTCATTCGGGCATATACAAAGACCCTGTCGTTTGTGGACATTAGTTGGTTACTTTGCTTCAAACATTCAAGGAGAGTGTTTGAATCCTTGCTCAAAGTTCCCTTGAATTTAACTATTTGGGATATATATTCCTTAACCTTGCTAAAATCCTTTTCCCAGTCATCAATGCTGGCATATATATCTTCGAGTTTCCATTTGTATTTACTGTCTATTTCATCTCTTTTGGGAAGTGCTTTTGTTTTTAATTCCGGCATACAAAAAAGCCTCCTTTAACTATTTATTATATTGATGCTAAGTTCATAAATCGTTGTATTTGTTGTTTTTTCCCCGGCATTTGCTTACCGGATACTTTAGCTCGTTCTTTTTTACTTTGCCGAGAATTGCTTTGTTAAGGTCAATCTCTAAATCATGGCTTAAAAGCAACAGGTATGATGCAATGTCTGCAATTTCGTCTTTTACATCCTCGAATTTGGATGATGAAAGATACTCTTTTGCTTCAACATCAGTTTTCCATTGGAAATGCTCCATAAGCTCTGCTGCTTCTATTGCAATTGAAACGGCCAGATTTTTTGGAGTATGAAACTTGCTCCAATCGCGCTCATTTCTGAATTTTAGCAGTGCATCCAAAGCAGCAGCAAGGTTTAAGCTATCCATTATAGTAAAAAGTCCTCCTTGTAAGAAAAGGAATAAGAGTTGTATATTTTTTACTTTAGATTACTATACCATTATAACCCAACAGTTGCATTTTCCAAGGTTAATATTTACTAAAAAACAGAGTTTTATTACAAAAAAAGAGCGCCTTTCGAGGAAGAAAGGTGCAATAAAAGGGGTTCTTTATATAATAGGAGAGTGTATGAATGTAAATTTATAATTTTTTTAGAGCTTTATACAATATTACTGCAGCTTCAGCTCTTGTGGCATAATCCCTTGGATAAAGATTAGTGCTGCTTTTGCCGGTTATGATTTCTTCTCCGTTTAGTATGGCCATACTCTGCAAAGCATAGACAGATACATGGCTTTTATCGGAATATTTGTCCAAAACCGTGTCACTGTGGTTTGGCAGCGGTTTTCCAATGATTTTAAAGGTTTTTGCCAGAATTACCGCTATGTCCTCTCTTTTTATCGGGTCATTGGGATAGAAGTAATTGTTGCCTGTTCCCGAAACAATGCCCATGTTTTTGGCAATCATGACATTTCTGTAGTACCAATGGTTGGGCTTCACATCTGCAAAAGTACCTGTCGGTGTCTTGTCCAATTGGAACGCATTTACTATAAGGGTTATAAACTCTGCGCGGGTTATACGGTCGTTGGGCGCAAATATTCCCAACTCCTCCGATTTTCCGCGTATAATGCCTCTTGATGCCAGACTTTCTATGGCTTCCTTTGCCCAAGGCACGGAATCTAAATCATTGAAGGTTTTGGAAATTGAGGTTTTTACCATTCCGATATTGGTGTAATCGGTGTATATGTTTTTATCATAACCTCTTACTCTATAATAATAGGTGGTGTTGGCATAAAGCTGTTTATCGGTGAATTTGCTTATGTTTTTGCCCACCCTGGCAATTTCGGCAAAATCCCCATTACTTGATTTTCTCTCAATGACGAAGCCTTCTTCATCATCGGAATTATCCTTCCACTCAAGCATAACTTGATTTGAGGAAACTGCCTTTACTACAAGGCTAGAGGGAGCGGACAGGGATTTCATAAGTACCTGAATTTCTTCGCTGTATACCTCAAAACGGTAAGCTGACTTTTCTGCGACCACTCTAAAATAGTAAAGGGTATCCGGTTTTAATTCTTTGATTGTGCAGCTGGTGGTGTTTTTAGAAAGTGAGACAACCCTCTTCCAGTTTTCACTGTTTCCTTCTTTCATTTCCACTCTGAAACCGGATTCATCTTCGGTCATGTCGGTCCAGCTTAATATTATTTCGGTACTTGATACGATGGTTGCTTTCAGGTCTTCGGGAGCTTTAAAGCTTATGCCGTCTACGGAAGATTCATTTGAATACTCCGACCGGTTATGGGCGTTTACAGCCATGATTCTGTACGTGTAGTCGGTTTCCGGGTCTGTGTCGTAATCATACCATACGGTTTTGTCTGCGTCCTGCCTTCCGATTTCTATGAATCTGCCGTTTCCTGTTTTTCGTTCAATTATTATTTCCGATTCACCCAGGATTCGTACTTCCAGGATAGTTTCACAAACCCGGATGCAGTCCAGGCCGATGTCAAATTCTCCGGAGTTTCCAAATAAGTATAGGCACCGATACCTTCAGATTTTTCGGGATAAGGTTTTGAGTAAACTCTGTTGGCAAGATTTGTTCTTACCCTGTAAAAATACTGGGTGTTTGGAAGCAGGTCCGTATCTCTGTAGTTTGTATAGCCTGAGGCCAGAGTGGTTATCATTTCCCAGGTATCGCTATCTTCGGTTCTTCTTTCGATAATGGTACTATAACTCGCGGAACCTGCGTATCTCCAGCTAAGCTCGATCTCGGTTGGAGATAGTGGTATGACGGTCAATGACCCGGGAGGTGCTTTTAAAATAGATGTTGTGCAGCTAACTTCATTGGTGTAGGATGATGCATCCCCTGCCGAGTTAAAGGGTATTACCCTATAGGTATAGGTAGATTGACTATTCACACTATTGTCGGCATAGGAAGTGGTATTTGCGGGCAAGGTTGCAATCGGAACAAAGTTACCTGTGTCAACCTTTCTTTCAACTCTAAAGCCTGACTCATTACTGGAAGAATCTTTCCAGTTCAAAGTTATTTTATTGGTGGACGTAATTTCCAACCTTAGATTTGATGCGGAAGACGGAGGCCCTGTATATATGGAATATACGGGGGATGAAGCAGAGTTGCCGTTTTCGTCATAAGCTGTTATACGGTAATAATAATACTTGTTTGGAAGAATTCCTTCTGTATCCGAATAAGTAGTTATATTACTGTCAAGTACAGCTATTGTATAGTAGCTTCCCGAATCGATTCTTTTCTCTATTTTGAGAGCAAAATTGCCTTTTGAGGGAAGGTTCCAGCTAAGGTCGATTCTTCCGGAATCGACGGGGACACATTGAAGATTTGAAGGAGCCAAAAGCCTTGCCACAGGCTTTGATATATTACTGAAACCTTTATATTTTTCATTGTCAATGCTTAACCTGTACCTGTATGTTCCGTCGCTGTCGATACGGTCAGTGATGGCGGTACTGTTTTTTGTCAGTTTGGTATTTATTATTTCCCATGAATCCCATTTCTTTTTATCTTCGAGGTATTTGGATCTCTCAAGCCTGAACTCATGAATATGGTCGTGTTGACCCCAGGAAATTGTTACCGTACTGCTTTTTATCGATGCATCTATAACCGGGGGAGTTATAGGTTTTATTGTAACGGGGGCGGAAGATGGCGATGAGTGCCCGTTCCCGTCTATAGACATAATTGTGTATTGCGAATCAACACCATAAGTTAGGGTTGGATCTACAAAACTTACGGAAGTATTTCTGCCGGAGACTTCGGCAATTTGTCCGCCTCCAAGCTTGTTCACTATGGTGCCGCGGGCTGCAAGGGAATTGTTTACCCATGTCAGAGTAACTTCATTAGTGTTGATATCCAGATATGAGGAAACGATGGAAGGAGCCTTCATTTGTAAAGTGGAAACCGTGCTGTTGGCAGATTTAATAGCCTTTCCGTTTGGGCCGACAGCAGTTAGGGTATAGCTGTAGGAAGTTTGAGGTATTAGACCGGTATCCTGAAAGCTCAGATAATTTCTGTCAAGATTTACATCTATATTGGCAATATGTACATCGTTTCTGGCAATGCTGTAATAAACTGCATTTGCTACTGAGGTCCAGTTGAGATTTATTTGAGTATCGGAATTGAAGTCTGCAGGAGCCACATTAAGATTGAAATCGGCAAGAGCAATGTCCCTTAGGCAAAAAGTTGTTATTAGAATAATAAGGATGAAAATGATTAATTTTTTGAAGGAATCTATAATTAATCTCATGGTTACCCTCCCTTGTGAGATAAAAGAAGATAAATAGGCTATCAAAGTTTCTATCGAATAATTTTGAAACAAAGTTAACGAGTTTTTAACGGTATATATTTAAATTAATTTTGGGAAAAAATACTCTTGAAATATTTGTTCTTTTCTAGTATACTATTAATCGTCGATTTTGGATATAATATGATATATGTGCCCATAGCTCAGCAGGATAGAGCGTCGGTTTCCTAAACCGCAGGCCGGGGGTTCGAATCCCTTTGGGCACACCAGAAAAGCCGCTCAACTTAATTGTATGGGCGGTTTTTTACTTAGTCTTTTAGGGTGAAATATTAAATATCTTAACAAACAATGGGTTTGACAATAAGCATTTTATTAGTTATAATTTTATTCGCAATGTTTCATAGTAATTTTGCTTTATATTCGGTTAATTTATTGGAGGCTAGGACGCAAGTTGGAGTTTGAAGAAGGCTCACATCATTGGTTTATGAGGGAGGCCTTGAAGGAAGCCTACAAGGCATACAGCAAGGAGGAGACTCCCATTGGGGCGGTGATAGTCAGGGACGGCAAAATAATTGCCCGGGGACATAATGAAAAGGAACTCACCAATGACCCCACTAATCATGCTGAGATAGCCGTAATTAGGGAAGCATGCGCAAAGCTTGGTACATGGAGACTTAATGACTGTGACTTGTATGTTACATTGGAGCCTTGTACAATGTGTGCCGGTGCAATTATACAGGCCAGGATTGGAAGACTCTTTATAGGGACTGTTGATCCTAAAGCAGGAGCGGTTGGCTCGGTAATTGATGTTATGAGGGTTGACGCTTTTAATCATAAAGTTGAAGTTACTTACGGAATATTTCAGGAAGAGTGCTCAGAGATTTTGAAGAATTTTTTCAAGGAGCTTAGACAGAGAAAGTCAAATCAAACATAGAAAAATTTGATTTTGATAGTTGATTTTGTGGAACTTTTCGGTTATCATTAAAATCTGAATAAAGATGTTTAAAATAAATATACGGAGACGTATCGAAGTGGTCATAACGAGCCTGACTCGAAATCAGGTTGTCGCGCAAGCGGCACGTGAGTTCGAATCTCACCGTCTCCGCCACGAACCTGTTTGCGGTAAATAGTCGTAGACAGGTTCTTTATTTGGCCTTTTGGAATGAAATGAAAGAGGTAAAAACAACATTTCTGTAAACTATTGATGGAAAGTGCATATTATGATAATATGAAAATATACGCATTAACTTACAGAAAGTTACATCCTTGCTGAGGTTGGTGCTGCGAAGTATCAACGAACCGGGTGGTAACACGAAGTATTATGCTCTCGTCCCCAGGATTGAATCCTGGAGGTGAGAGCTTTTTTAATGCACATTTTGCTTAGGTAAATATGTTAATTCAAATAAATTGGTAAACTTGGAAATGAGGTGTGTATATGAATATTATAATTGGAAATGCATGGCCTTATGCGAATGGTTCTTTGCATATAGGGCATATAGCCGCATTATTGCCGGGGGATATATTGGCAAGATATTTTAGGTCAAAAGGCGACAAGGTGTTTTTTGTTTCGGGCAGTGACTGCATGGTACACCGGTAGCAATCAGGGCCAAGCAGGAAAATAAGACACCCGAGGAAATAAGTGATTATTACCACAACGAGTTTGCCGACTGTTTTAATCGTCTCGGTTTCTCTTATGACCTGTATGGAAAGACATCCGGCAGTGAGCATAAAGACTTTGTTAGAGATTTTCACAAGAAACTTTATGATGGCGGATATGTTTACGAGAAAAGTACCCTTCAAGCATATTGTGATAAATGCAAGCAGTTTTTGCCTGACCGCTTTGTAAAAGGCTTATGCCCCCATTGCAATAAACCGGCGAGGGGCGACCAGTGCGAAGCGTGTGGAAGTGTATTGGAGCCGGAAAACCTGCTTTATGCAGAATGCAGTATATGAGGGGAACCGCCGGAATTTAGGTCTACCAACCATCTTTATCTGGCTGTTACCCGTATGAAGGAAGAGTTGGAGGAATATATCGAGAGCTACAGGAACTGGAGAAAAAATGCTTATGAAATGTCCAAGAGGTATATTAATGAAGGTCTGTGCGACAGAAGCCTTACCCGAGACCTTGACTGGGGCATTGACGTTCCGAAGGATGGGTTTAGCGACAAAAAAATATATATTTGGGCAGAGAATGTCCTTGGATACTTATCGGACTGTTATACTTTATGCTGCCGGCAGGGAATTGACTTTAATGAGTTCTGGAACAGCTCAAGACAATATTATGTACATGGTAAGGACAATATACCTTTTCATACGATTATTCTGCCTTCGCTGCTTTTAGGCCACACCGATATAAAATTGAAACTTCCCGACGATATTATATCCAGCGAATATTTGACTCTGGAAGGAAGGAAAATTTCCACCAGCGAAAATTGGGCCGTTTGGGTGAAGGATATTATTGAGCGATACCACCCTGATTCCATCCGTTATTTTCTGATTGGCAACGGTCCTGAAAAAAGAGATATCGACTTTACTTGGAGGGAATTCATTAACAGCCATAATGGGGAGCTTTTGGGGGCATACGGAAATTTTGTGAACCGCAGTCTGGTATTTGTTCAAAAGTATTTTGAAAACAAGGTACCCAAAGCTCAATGCAAAGAGGATATTTTGCAATCATTGACAAGGCTTTATCCTCGTGTTGGAGAACTAATAGAACAGGGAAGTCTCAAAGAGGCACTGGATGCAATTTTTGTATTTGTGCGGTCGGCAAATAAATATTTTGATGATAAACAGCCGTGGATTACTATAAAGAGTGATGTTGAAAAGTGCGAAGAAACTCTTTATACCTGTGTGCAAATTATCGCTAATCTTTCCAATCTGCTGGAACCTTTTTTGCCTTTTTCTTCTGCAAAAATAAGAAGCATGTTAAACATTGAAAAAGCAGACTGGAGGTATATAGAAGTACCGGCGGGCCAAGAGATTGGGGCGGTAGAAATCTTGTTTGAACGGATTGATAAAAAGGTTATACAGGAGGAAGAGTCAAAGCTTAAAAAGAAGTAATTATATTGCCTTCTGTCTCCGGATTTTTTGGAGATAGAAGGCCTATTTATTAGTTCGACAGGTGATAGATGTGGGGATTTTAACGCATAAGTAGAAGTATTGTAATGGACGAGAAAATGAGAATATATTTGTGTAAGAAATAAAAATATAGTAATGCTTTTTGATTTAAAGTAAATAGCATGTCTTTAGAATTTTCTCTATAGACTCCCAGACGGAAAGTGAAGGGTTTTCTTTGTAAAACTTATAGCCTTTATACGAATGCAAAATGTATCCGTTTTCCTGATTACGCTTCATAATAACTTTTGCTCTTTGGATCGCCTGTCGGACATGTTCTAGTGTTAGTTGTCCGAGGATGCGTTTAAAATTGTCTTCTTTTTTATAGTGATCTAAATTTTGAAAATGCTCACCGTAGACTCGGTTAATCAGTTCAAGATATTGACCACGGTGACACAGTGTGGAGTTACAATCAGCTTTATGAAGAATGATCCAAAGTTCGAATGTAAAATTGCTGTAACCTAGATGATACTTAATATTTTTGCCTGAATTTTCAGCTACTTTCATTTGTTCCAAAGTAGCCATAAATTGGCGTTGATAAGTGTCTTCGTTACTTTCGTAGTCAAATATGTGGGTTATATCTGTTTTACTGATGACAGCTAGTTGCTTTATCCGACTAAGAGGATTTTTCTCAATTTTGCAGTTAAATTTGACTGTATATTTTGTTGTAGGTTCTGCATTAATTATGCGCTGAAGCCATTCTAAATACCATTGTTCCGTTTGCCCTTCAACGGTAAAGTAAAAAGTTCTATTTTCTTTGCGCATGAAATTACACCTCACTTTCATGCGAGATTAATTCTTGGAAAATAGGTGTGAAATCCACATCTTTAATTGCACCGTATCGATCTACAAAGTAGTTTTTCATATAATCTTCGTTTTTACGAACTCCGGATTTTCCTGCTGTTCCAAAATCAGAAAGAGAATAATGGGTGCTAAAATAAGTTTTATCGTCGCGTTCTACAAATTTTATTTCATCTCGCCTATACAAATTAGAATTTAAAAAAATAGGGTTATGAGTATTAAAAACCAACTGTGCGCGATGAATGTTAATTTCATTATTATGAAAAATATTAATAATATTCATCAAGGCGATAGGATGGATAGAAGCATCAAATTCATCTGCCACTAACGTACAACCATTTTTAAGTGCAATGGCTATTAAAGGAAACATATTTATAAATCGTATAGTTCCATAAGATTCAAAAAGCTCAGCAGGAACAGCTGCCTTTTTTTCAGTATTGTTAAAAAGAGAAAATAACGTTGCTTCATTATTTTCATCATTTACAATATATCCAAGAGCATTTGAGTTGATGCCAAAACAGGACGCTGCTTCATTCAACGTCTTTTCAATATATACTGATTTTTTTCTCGGATCACTAAACTTTCTTATAAGGCGCATAGAGTTTGCTTGATAAATTATCATAAATTTATTATTGAGCCAATCACTGATTAGCTCAACTAATTTAGAACTAAACATATTCTTAAATCCATTCATCAAGAAGAGTTCTTCATCGTCCAAATTGCTTTTTGCTAAAGCAATTGCACTTTCAGCATTCTCTTCGAAAGCGTTAATAAAGAAATCTTGAATAGGCTTTAAAGAGTAAAATTCCAATTTGGGATTCCTCGAAAAAATAACTATATTGTTGATGGCCAATGTTTCAGATAATATTTTACGAGGATAATCAGTTTCTAAAAACTTTCCCAAATCAGCGGTAAAAGAGTATTCTACCAATATGCCGTTTGTTGTAAATTTAATTGAAAAAAACACGGGTTCAGAATTCACATCAGCACTATTGGGGATTAATTCCAAAGTAGAAGCTGCTGCATTGGGATAACTTTTGTCATCGCTATTGCGGATGTTTCCACGCAATACAATGGATTTGAAGGTATCCATTGCGCCAATAATATTAGTTTTTCCAGAGGCGTTAGGACCATAAATAACAGCTGAGCATAAACCTTTATATACATTTTTACCTATTGTCTCATTTAAAATGCTATAATCAAGTCCCGTTTGCTTGGGAGCTGGTACAAGAGAAAATACAAGTTCATCTTTAAAAGACTTGTAATTTTTAGTTCTGAATTCTAATAACATGTGATTTCCTCCATTCTGCGAAAAATACGCAAAATCGTATTAATATTATATGTTATATACTGTTCAAATGTCAATTTATTTATTCGCATTTTGCAAGATTTACGCAAAATCAATTTATGATTAGGACATTTATCTATATATTCAACCAACTATTATATGTTATTTCTGTGGTGGGTTTATTTCTTATGAATCAAGTCACATCTTCTTAATTTAAAACATAGAATGGTACTATGAAGCGGGAAAGGAATGGGTAGTATGTATAATACAAATAGTAATTGGCCGTATACATGTTTTACAAACGTACCGTTATATGCTCCACAAAATATGTATAACGATAAAGTGTGTCAGTGCCCCTATCTTCCGAGTATGCCAATGTATAACTTTGGCCTGTGCAATCCGGTTTTGCCTCAGCATATTCCCTATGCAGAGCATGCCAAGGGTTGCACTCCGATTAAATTGAAGGACTATGGCCCCGAACCCTTTGTAGTGAATATTGAAGAAGCAGCAAAGCAAAATGATAATTTTCGCACGGCTTTGTGGACCGGAAGTCATTTACAGCTTACATTAATGAGTATCAATGTTGGGGAAGACATCGGTCTGGAAATGCATCCTGATGTTGATCAATTTATACGTATTGAAGAAGGGTGCGGGATAGTTAAAATGGGTGACAGCAAAAATAATCTGAATTTTCAAAGAAATGTATATGATGACTATATAATTATTATCCCCGCAGGAAAATGGCACAATCTAATAAACACCGGAGACAAACCGATAAAATTGTATTCCATCTATGCGCCGCCGAACCACCCCCACGGCACGGTTCATGCGACTAAAAAAGATGCCGGCGAATAAGGTATAAAGCCTTGTCAAAGCCGGTTTATCAATTCAATATGTACACATACACTTTTCGTACTCCAAATTTCATGGCGGATTCATTTACTATGGATTCGCCAGGTTTGTCTTCTCCGAAAAATATATCGATTTTGCTGCCCTTTATAAGGGAACCGGTGTCTTCCGCGATATAAACTCCGTTTAGATTGCTGTATTCTTCGGGAAATACTATATACATTTCACTTCCCAAGGGAATTACTGAGGGGTCAACGGCAACCGTTCTTCCAACTTTGGCTCTTGTGCCGGTATAGGTGATTCCGTATTCCGGATGTTCCCGGGTTTTACCGCAGCTTTCAAAGGAAAGGTCATAGGCTGTAGCTGTAAGATACAGTACTTTTTTGTGCTTGGGAACATTCTTGTGAAGCCCTGAGGAGTAGCCCAAGTGGGATAAAATAGTGTTTTTTGAGTTAAGCTCATCCGGCACATCCGGTTTATTAAAAATGCTGACGTTGGATGGGGAAGAGCTTGGTTCGAGAGTGCTTGTTTGCATGGTATCTGCAGTTTTTGCAAGCTTTCCGACGAGAGCAATGCAAGAGGAAACTATAACCAAGACCAACACTGATGCAACAATAACGATTTTTTTATCCCGGAGGACTCTTTTTTGCTGCCATTTTCGCAGATATCGGGTATATTACTTTCAGCCTGGGTTTCAACTGCAGTTTCATCTGGAGTAGAGGTCTCTTCAGCTATAGATACTTCTTCTATTGATATTTCTTCAGTTGCTTCAGTGGCCGGTGCGGGCACATTATCTGCCGGTGGTTCTATGGTATTATCCTTCTCCGAAGGGTCACTTTTGGCATCAATTGCTGAATTATTCACGGCCTCATTTACTTCGGAGGAAGTTTTTGCCGGGATTATTAACTTTAGTGTGTAATCTTTGACGACATCTTTTATGTAAGGTTTCTCCAATATATTTCCGCACCATTGGGAAATTTCGTTTATAAAGTTGTCTTCTTTAAAACCGCTGCCCAAACATGCCTGATAAACATCATTGGCATTAATTGTGAAGGGGTGCTTTTTTACCGTTTCTCTAAGGAGAGTCTTTTTTATTTCATCTCTATAGGTTATGCTAAATGAGGATATATTTTTATTGATTATTTTATTTACCGCATCTGCAAAAATTGCAGCTCTTCTTTGCCGAGAATGATTCGGATATTGGGCTGAAATATAGTTTTTTATATCCAACACATTCTTTTGGGTGAGAATCTCCCGGTTTTTTAATTCTTCCAACACCAAATTAATGTTGATTTCCACTAATAACCCCCCAGATAACAGGTTAAAACAAATTGGATTTTGCTTATGCCATATTTTATTGTATCATTACTCAATACATTATATAATATCGAAATATATCAGGTGTTTAATGAACAGCAAATCCAATAGTTAAAATTTTATATTGACTCCGGAAAAAAAGAGATTAATATTTATAATCATATTATGTATATTAGGGGTGGTTTATGAGGTTTATTACATTTGATCCTTTTCGTGCATTGGGTATTCCCGATGTTACCTATATAAAACCTGAGCTGATTTTGCCAAAAAGGATGTAATTAAAGAAGCAGACTGGGTACTTTTCCCGGAATACTGGCAGGTAAATCTTCTTCATTACGTGTGGAAGAAAATATTTTCCCAGTATAAACTCCTATCATTTGGGACACGACAAGGTTGAGATGACGAGAGCTTTGCAGGCCTTTGTGCCGGAGCATCTTCCATATACGCTTATTGCACCCGCAAATACCGATTTAGACGTCATAATGGAGCAATTTGATTTTCCCTTCGTTGCAAAAGAGGTGCGGAACTCCATGGGAAAGGGAGTGCATCTTATTTCAAATCCCAAAGATTTAAAAGATTATATGAGCAAAAATGAGGTTTTATACCTTCAAGAGTATTTGCCTATAGACAGGGATATAAGGCTCGTTGTAGTAGGAAAAAAAGTAGTGTTTGCATATTGGAGAATTGGACAGGAAGGAAGCTTTAAAAATAATGTGGCCCAAGGGGGAAGTATTGATTTCTCTCCCGTTCCGAGGAAGGTAATCGAACTGGTAGAGGATGTGGCTACAAATCTCGGTATTGACTATGCAGGATTTGATGTGGCCGTTGTTGAAGAACATCCGTATTTCTTTGAATTTAATGTGATGTTTGGAAATCAGGCGATAGTTCAGGCAAAGGTTCCCCTTGTGAAGTATATTTTAGATTATGTAAATGAGAAAGACTCTCCCCAGCCGCCCAAACCATCGGTTCCGGCTCCGAGAGCATCCTAAGGGTTTTGTGCCTGTGCGGCTTGTTTTTCTAAAAGCTTAATTAGCGTATTTGTTTTACCGACTGTCTTTCGATAAGGGCAACCGGCAGAAGTATTTTTTCGTCTATACATTCTTGCCCGTTCATTCTCTCAATAAGCTTTTTAACTGCGCGTTCTCCCATTGCTTCTTTATAGATGTGCATTGTTGTCAATTCGGGAGAAACACTTTTTGATGACTCTATATCGTCAAACCCGATAATTGATATATCATCGGGAACAGATATACCCATAACCGAAAATGCTTTATAGAGAGATATTGCTTCTAAGTCATTGCAGCAAAATATAGCTGTGGGGAGTTTGGGAATTTTTTTCAATTCATCAACGATTTTATCAACTCCGTCATGAAGCAGTGTGGACATATTCTTGTCAATTATAGAAAAAGAATTGTTTACCGGAATGTTGTACCGCACATGGGCTTTGAGGTATCCCATGTATCTGTCGAAAAAGCTCGGGGATGCGAATATATCTCCAAAAAAGCCTATATCCTTATGTCCTGATTTGATTAAATATTCTGTAGCAATAAAGCCCCCGGAAAGATTGTCGGTTAGTATATAGCTGGCTCTTATGTCCTCAAAAAAATCATCTATTATTACAAGAGGGAGATTAAGGCCTATAATGGAATTTACGGTTTTCCTGGAAATACGTCCAAGGGTTATTATTCCGGAAACAATGCCGTCTCTTATGCAAACCGGGGGTTGAAATTCTTTGCTGTCGTCAAAGCAGTACAATATGGTATTTAGACCATTTCGATTGCCTTCAGATTCAATACCGTATTGAATGAATGAAAAGAACCCCACTGAATTCTTTGTATCATTTGAGAGCATAAGACATATACTCTCTGTTTTTGGGTCGGAGGTGTTATTTTTTGTGTTGGATTTTTTATATTTATAGCCATATTTTTCGGCTGTCCGAAGAATCTCGTTTCTGGTCTTTTCACTTACCCCGGGCATATTTCTAAGAGCTAGTGATACAGTATTTTTTGTAATGCCCAGCTGGTTTGCAATAAATTCCATCGTGACTTTCTTTGCCATTTTCTCCTCCATAAAACACTTTAATTAGTTATAATTATAAAGATTTTAACGCAGTTTTTCAATCTGTGGCTTTAAATAATCCTTTCGTTAGCTGTATATGGAATAAGACTTTAGGAATTGTGCAAACTTTATGTCTATTGTATAACGGTTTTAATTATTGTATAATTATATTGTAAGCTTATTTTAAGTGCTTTTTAAATTTTTCTTTCGCAAGCAGTTCATGAGTTTTGAAATTTTTCCTAAGTTATCTTTTTAATGTAATACTTACATTAAATTGTGCATTGTTTCAGCCGAAAAGAAATGAAATAGTATATTATGTATGAGTTAGAGATAAAGTTGATTTGGTGTATCTGCTTTCTGGTTCACATAAGTCAAATCTATTAATTGGTATAATTGGTGTGGAATTCAACGGCAGTCTGGAGTCCATTACATGTTTGCTGTAACAAGTCTATATGGAGGCAGATTAAATATGAAGAGTGCAAACGGGAAAACTTTGAAGTTAAATAAATCTATAATTTCCCTTATGATAATAGCAACAATTTTGCTTGTTTACAATACCGGCATGCCTTTTACGGGGATATGGGATGGGGCATTGTATAAGGTGAAAGCGGAGGAATCGTCGCTAATGGTTGAGTTTTATAACAGTAACAGGCAAGAACATACACTTATTGTAGCACCCAATTTCCTTATTACCAATGTCGGTTCATCTGATATCGATTTGAAGGATGTGAAGATTAGATATTATTATACGCTAGACAGCTATGACAGCGAAGAAACTCAGAATTATGGTTTTTATACTTCACAAAAAAACGGAACTAATATAAATGCAACGGCTACATTTGCTAAGATGGGCATACCGACCGATACGGCCGACTATTATTTCGAGATTGGATTTGACGTTTCCGCGGGAACTTTGGAGCCGGGGGATAAGTTGAATTGAAAGCAGGCTTTAGTAAGCAGAAATATGAAGAAAGTATGCAGAGCAATGACTACTCTTATAATGGCTCTGCCGAAAATTACTCTTTGTGGGATAAAATAACTGTATACATAAACGGTCAGTTGGTTTCAGGCATTGAGCCTAATATGTATGCAAGCAGGGAAACCGGTGCATGGTATATGTTTGATGACACTGTCAAAGATTTGCCAAACCAATCAAAGGACTATAGAGGAAATTATGGTAATGCGGTACTAAACTCGGGAGCAGGTATTGCACCGGGACGAAATGGAAATGGTTTGTCTTTGGACGGAGTTGATGATTATGTTACTTTTCCCTCAGAAGTAGTTAGCTGTTTGTATTACTTTACCATAGCTGCATGGATAAAGGTTGATGCTATAGGTGATGTGCAGACAATATTTGATTTTAGCAGAGAGAATGACAAATATATGCGTTTTAGTGTCAATAATGACGGGAAGGTTAAATTTGCAATGACTGAGTCCGGCGAAAGCCAGGCTAAAGAAATTGTGTCCGATATAGAATTGCCTGCAGGTATTTGGAAACATGTGGCAGTAGTTTTGGCCGGAGACACAGGAATTTTGTATATTGATGGAGTTGAGGTTGGCAGAAACAACGACATTACCCTTAGACCTTCAGAACTGCTGGGTACTACGCCAAGTATCTATATTGGAAAGTCCCGTGAGTCGAATTCATACTTTGGCGGGATGATAGATGATTTTCAGATTTTTGACAGGGCATTGAGTGTTGATGAGATTAAGGCTCTTACAGGCAGTATAACAAGGGTAAACGATTCGGATTCGGGAATAGTTTACAGCAGCGGATGGAATTATAGCTCGGGAAGGGATAAAGGTGACTACTTGAATGACGTTCATGAGTTTAATTCACCGGATGGAGATGATTATTTCGAGTATACATTTACCGGAGTGGGAGTAAATTTCATAGCTTCTCAATATGCCGGCAACGGTGATGCAGAGGTGTATATTGACGGAGTACTTATGAAGACGGTATCTATGGATGGGTTTGCTGACTATAGCCCTCAGAGCGTAGTCTACAGTAAACTTGGCCTGGTACCGGGAACCCATACAATAAAAGTTGTATTCAAAAACGGTACCCGGGGAATTATTGATGCTCTGGATATAATTTCAGAGCCTCCGGAGGTGCCAATGCCAACACCAACACCGAGTCCAACGCCAACACCAAGTCCGAGTCCAACACCAACCCAACATCCGAGTCCAACGCCGACGCCAAGTCCGAGTCCAACACCAACACCGAGTCCACGCCGACGCCAAGTCCAAGTCCAACACCAACACCGAGTCCAACGCCGACGCCGGAACCGAGTCCAACCCCAACACCGGA
>NZ_BAVR01000064.1 GCF_000521465.1 Acetivibrio straminisolvens JCM 21531 | reverse complement strand
CTTTGTTACGTGGTGTTCGGGGTCAATTGTTTCTATAACTCTGTCATTATTGTCATATACATATTCCGTCTTATTGTTTCGTGCATCATAAGAATATTTCTGACGGCTGTTTTCGTCATATACTATTCTCTCTATTGACTTACCGTAAGCATCCTTCTTTTCTATTATCCTTCCAAGCTCATCATACCGCGTTGTTACCGTGCCGTCCGATGAAATGTTTCCTCTCTGCACAGATTTAGTCTCTGTAAGGACATTCCCATTTTTGTCATAAGTATATATCGTGGCATGCGTTGATATTCCATCCAGATTAGTTACTCTAATCTTAGTCTTCTCAAGCCTATTGAGGCTATCATATATAAATTCTGTCTCATTGCCGTTACCGTCCACTTCAAATCTCTTGTTTCCGTTTACATCATATTTTACAGAAGTAGTTATCGACTCGGAAACAGTTACGGTTCCATCGGCTGCCACTGCTTCCCTCTGTTCGGTTTGTGATTGCAGTAAACCTCTTCCGTCATATTGATAAATTCTTGCCTTCTGTAAATTGTCATACTCTTTCCTAACATTCCCTACAGCATCGTACTGGTAGTTTACCTGATACGGTGCAGAAGAACTATATTTCATTGAATTGTCTACAGGATAAGTCACTCTTTTTACTTGGTTTAATCCATTGTATTCGTATGTTGTAGTGTTACCGTTAGCATCTGTTTGACTTACCAGGTTGCCTGCAACATCATATTTGTTATCAAGTATAGGTGTGTCACTCTCTGTAATGGTAATGTCATCTGTTGCTCCCTTCTTCACCCATGTCTTTAGCAGATTCCCTGAGTTGTCATATTTATTAACTGTCTTAGCATAATATGAACTCTCTGCCTGACCGTTCTCAATGTATATTACCGGCTCCCCGCCTTTTGCTTCGTAGCCTTTGTACTTTGTCTCGGAAATTACACGGCCAAAGGTATCATAATCATATTTTACGGAATAATAGCCGCCTCCAAGCTTTCCCATTTCAGGATCTACTATCTTGGTTACCTTGTTAATTAAATTATACTCGTACTCGGTAGAGTATCCGTCTCTATATCCAATTGCACTCCATTCTTCTGTCACATTTCCATAATCATCGTAGTCATAGCGGTTTATCAACAGATCCACACCGTCTGTAGTAACGAAATTCAGTGTTGAAGTGTCAAGCTCTGTCAGTTTGCCCTTGTACCTTTTCTCCTTCAAGTGGTTGTTTTCATATATGTATTCGGTACGGTTCATTTCTTCCAAAGACTTGCCCTCATCGTAGTTTTCAGGTATTACTTCTGCTATTTGTCTGCCTGCCAGTCATAATACGTTGCACTTGTTGCTCTTACTCCTTGAGTATTTAATCCGTTTATTGTACTCGTAACCTTTTCAACACGACCGGTATCTTCATAAGAATATTCGTATTCTGTTATATTTCCTTTTGCATCTATAACCTGCTTTATCGTACCATCCAGTTGTATTTTGTAACAGTGGTAATGTCAGCATACACTGTATTGGATGTCGTACTGCCTTCCGGTACGATTAATCCGTTCTCTGTAACTGTTTCAAGTCTGCCGAGGTCATCGTATGTGTAGCTGACAACCACAGACTCCCCATATGTTTGTACAATACTGTAGTCATTAAAAGAATCTGTAGCACTAAATACAATAGTTTCCTTAGTTACATTACCTGCCCCATCATATTCATAGTCGGTAACAACTGCATATATATAATTTGCACCCTCAGGGACCGTTACACCATAAATATCCTCCGGTTCTACAAACACATACTTTCTGTCCGGCTTGCCCAGGTGATTGTTTTGATACATGACAATTTGATACTTGGAACCCGTAATATAATTTGACACATTTATCATTTCTTTGTATATATTTCCATCGTCATCGTAGTCATATATTACCTGTGTTTCACCGGACAATTTTACTTCTTCCAACCTTCCGTGTTCATCATATTCATATTTTTTTACTATATAGTTGTCAGGTTCTGTCTTCTCACCCTCTAAAGGAACCTTTTCAACACCAGTTTCTTCCGTCAAAAGTTTCCCACTGTTTTTGTACGAATACTTCGACTTGGTATAATAAACCCTGTCAACGTCTTTACCGTTTTCATCCTTTTCAACTCTTACCTCAAGAGGTACTCTCTTTGCTTCAATTCTACCCAAACCGTCATATGCATAATATGTTGTATAACCTCCGACGGTTTCAGTACTTAATTTCCAATTTTTTGAATACTTCCTTCTGATCGTTGGCTGTCCGGTAGATTCCACAATTTCAACTCGATCATGATAATCCATTGTGGTTTTTGTCTGGATACATTCGTCAGGTGTATACACACCGTTTTTGTAATAAACGTTTTTGATATCAACCTTATTCTTTACAATATATGACTTATTTCCTATCTTTACTGGTTCTCTATCGACAGCTTGATAATCATACTCTTCCAATATTACAGGAGATACCACCCATTCATTCTTTTTGAACTTCTTGTATTTCAGCCTGTTCAATTCATCATACTCATAAATATATATTGTTCCATCAGGCATTTGCTCCGTTTGCAAATTGCCGGCATTGTCGTAGGTATATTTTGTTATGTATTCTACTTTGTTATCTTCGTCGTCAACCAAAGTCTCAACCACAGTTTTTAATCTACCGTTCCAATCATAGAAATACTGGGTTCCATCGGCATCAGCTCCATGCTTTTCATATTGAATTGGCGATATTTCCTTAAACTTTTTACCATAGCCATCGTAAACAGTCTTTGTAGTACTGTTCCTTTCTCCGTCGCTTACTGTTACTGTTACTTCCTCTTTTACATTTTCTACATTATCATCTCCATAGGAATATTCCGTATTAAAGCCCATTGGAGTAATCTTTGATTTTATTCTTCCTACATTGTCATAGGTATATTGAGTTTCGTTGCCTAAAGAGTCCTTCACAGTTTTTAGGTATCCATTGGTATGATAATCATATTCCGTTTTTACTCCATCAGGATCAATCACTTCTTTTATAAGTCCATTAACTTTTAAACCTTTTTCTCCAACGTTGTAGTATTCGTATTTTGTAGTTGCATATATAGCCGAATCTCCACTACCTTCTATTCTCCTCTTAACCTCTTTTAGACGTTCCTTATTGGTTTCGTCGTATACGTATTCTGTATAAGCATCAGTTTTATTGTTTTCCTTCATTTCCACTTCATCAGTCAGATTGTTCCGGAAGGTTATATTGTTACCGCTGCGTTCGTAAAAATAATCATATATATACTTTGTCTGAGGAGCCGAATTCACTGAGGCATCTGTTCCATCGTCAATAAACCTCTCAGTCACCATTTTAACATTACCGTTTCATCTGTTTCCTGAACAGTGGTATATCCATACTTGTCCTTTGTATACTTTCTGTTAAGTCTGTTTTTCGATGTTGCACCGATAGATTCATTTTCCTCTCTTGTCAGGTTTGTAGTATCCACCCATGCATCATTTATTTCCATTTCGTACTTGTATTCAACAACGCTTCCATCACTATACTCCTCACGTATTGGCTGTTTTAGGAAATGGCTGTATTGAATTGAAACGGAAACATTGTTTTCATCAATAAATTTCCTTTCAAGTGTGCCGGAAATCTCTTCCGAATCAACATTCTCACCGGCAACCGGATCAATGTATCTCCAATACTTTACCTTATCGTATGCATCTGTCTGTTTGTATATCCTTCCGGTATCCTCATCATAATAATTCCTCTGAATAGTTGTAAACTCTTCAACACCGGTTTCTTCATTCATTTGCTCAGTCTGAATTTCCCTCAACTTCTTTACATTCTTTTTATCGGTTGATATGTCATTTTCCGCTGTATAGTAAGTATACTTAGTAGCTTTTCCATATACATTGATGACCTGTTCAAGGTGTCCTGTTGTACCATTCAGCAAATATTGAACGGTTCTTCCTACGTTGTCACTTACAATAATAGTATTTGAAGTTGAATAGTTAAAAGTCAATGCTCTTCCTGCATTATCACTCACACGGGTAATTCTATAAACTGAATTTACGTATTCTCCCTGTATATTCACCCTATTTTTATGTTTGTCTTCTATCCACACCAGCCTATATGCATTATCTGATGTGCTTATCTTTTTAAAGCCATACCGTGTTGTATCGCTCATAACAAGCACATACTCGCCAGTATTTGTCATGTATTCCAGATGGTCGTAGTTTCCGTAGGATGCAGTAAATCCGTCCGTCTTATTCCCTTCAAACACCGTAGTCTTACCTGCTCCAAGCTTGATTTCAACTCCTGATGAATGCTTGGTTACATACCATGATGCCACATAAGCTGTCTTACCATCCGAAAGCTTGATTTTGTACCACTCATTTCCATTTACATCTCTTTCAGTCACAGGCTGTCCGTTAACTGTCTCGAAAAGTAGAACAGCTCCTCTTGGAACAAGACCAAAAGATTTACTATTCACAGTTGGCTTTTCTCTCACATTTAGAGCAGATGCTGTCACTTTTCCATAATTGCTTATCTCCACGAGTTTTGAATCGTAATTAAATCTCCATCCATATCCAATTACTGTCTTTTCTTCATTATCCGAAGAGTCATATGTTCTTATAAGTTCAATCGGAATACCCGGAGAATCAATCTTTAGATCCGAAACTTGTGTGGAATAATCGCCCGAAAGCATTACATCTCCCACTGTTTTCTTTACAATTGATCCGGTATACATCTTAAGTCCAGGAAGAACTGAAGGTACATACTTCTGAGCCTTATTCATGTACCCACCTTTGTTTTCTCCTCCGACTATATAAATTTGACTGTATACAACCGCTGTTCCAAATGAACTTCTTGGCTCTTCTACATAACCTGATCCGGGAGACACAATAGATCTTGTCATCTTCTTCCATGTGTTTGTCTCGGGATCATATTCTTCAACAACTGCCAAATGGTCAACTCCATTATACCCGCCAAGAGCGTATATCTTACCTTCTACAACTTCCAAACCAAGGTTTGCTCTTTTATACTGCATACTGCTGCATGTTGTCCATATATTATTAACAGGATCATATTTTTCAACTGTTGCGAGGTACCCGCTGGCATTATATCCTCCAACAACATATATATATCCGTTAAACTCAACAGCTGCAGCTCCGCATCTTGCAGTCGGCATATTCTTTATGGTTTGAGTCTGGCCTCCAACCATACATTGGGTTGTCCACTCTTTCTTTGTTATGTCAAGGTCAAATACCTCAACTTTATTGCTGTAGCTTCCGTCAAATCCTCCTATTGCATATATTTTATTTCCAAAAGATGCAACTGCTACTTTTGCTCTAGGAGTCGGCATTTCACACTTATTCTCACCTGTAACAGGATCTATATTAGTCAAAACCCTGGAACCTGTTACACTGGAGAATTCTTCAACCTCGCCAACATATCCGTTAGCATTTTCTCCTCCTATTACATAGATCTGGTTGTTAACTTCAACTACTCCCATATCTCTTCTTGGGACTTTTAATTCCAGCCTGTGTTGATTGCTTCCATCAATTACGGTCCACTTACCTCTTATTGGATCATATTCTTCTATAACTTTGAGGTAGTCTCCGTTATATCCTCCAAAAACATATATCTTGGCTCCTGTTGTAGCAGCCACTGTTCCCCCTCTAGCTATTGCATTTTCCTCAAGATCTTCAGTTGTTCCTTCTCTAGGTGTTGAACTTGCAAATGCCTCAATAAGCCTTATCCAAGCAACCGTTGAAGGTTCCATGAGCTCTAAAGTATAACCTGTCTCAAGGGGTTTTGTTATTTCCAGTGTATAAAAATGAGAATGATCAATATTTGCTTGAATTACCACTCTGTCAAACTTTATGTGCTGAACCTCATCACCACTCATAATTACTTTGTGATTCTCAAGAGCTGTAAAATTACGTGGATCACCATATGCCTCTCTGACATAGGTTGTCCCAACCCAATATTTCTCATTGCTATTTTGAGTAAAATTACCTTTTACTTCAAGTACACCATCGGTGAGACATGCTTTTCCATCTCCACCTTTGATCTCCTCTTTATTCTTTTCATGATCAATTAATGATCTGGTTTCAAAATTACCGTTTACAAGTATATAATCTCCCGGATTTCGCATAATAAGTCTTGCATTGCCGGATAAAAGGAGATTTCCTGTTACATATAGTGAACCTCCGTTTATATTCAATGTTGCATATGTCGTGGTCGTTGGTTCATCAATTGTAAGATTTCCTTCGACTATAAGTGTATGCCCGTTTAAATCCAATTCTCCTATTGGAAGTGTAAAAGACGGTACTTTTTCATTTTTATAAAGTTTGTACTTTATAACACTATAATTGGAAGTACTTTTTCCAAAATTGATATACAAAATCATAACATCTTCCATATTTATGGCACCGTTATCGTTTAAATCAGCTAGAGGGTTATAATCAGCATCTCCAATTACTGTGTTGAAACTTTTTACAATCACCATTATATCTCCCAAATTAACCGAATTGTCAGGATTATCGAAATCATTATCTCCACCAACAAGGTCCCCAAAAAACATTATAATCGGTTCTTCTTGATATCCAATTACAGTTTCTTCAAAAATTGTTGCTACATTTATAAATTCTCTCTTCACAAACCTACTTTTTGTTATCGTTATATTATAGTAACCTGACGGCAATTGGACAAATTCAAAATACCCATTTGAATCCGTAGTCACAGTTTGAATTATAGATTGATTTTCAGGGCTTGCTCCTTTCAATTCAACCAAAAAGCCCTCTTTTATGTTTGGATTCTTGCTATTAAAATTTATGTCAATATATCCTGATATCTTGCGTGGAGAAGATCCGAAAAGTGTTGTCCCCTGCGGTGTATTCATTATATTCGAAATACTTAAATACTCAGGAACGTATATAGGAAGATCTTCATTAATTACTTGCGGCTGTTCTACTATAAAGCCTTCCCTAATTCTATTCCCATACCAGTCATACAAGTAAATCGCTGATGAATCAGGCTCTTTAGCATTATAGAATTTTAGTTGTATTTGATTCTCCCTCAGTACCTTAAACTTAATAACAGCAACAGTTCCGTCTACAGGTTCCGGCATACTGTTTCTATATGCTTTAATATCCACGTAACATAATGAAAAGCGAATATTTCCTTCATTAGGGGCATGAGATACAAAGCGAAAAGGCAAATATTCCTCATCTAAAAATATGTCGCTTCCCGAAAGTATAGGACTATAACCATAAGGAGATAAATCATCTTTGACTGGCATTACAACATTAGGATCATAAGCAAGATTCAACTCAATACCTGCCAATTCTGCTAACTGTTTTACTTTCACAGTTGCTGTTATGATATCTCCTTCCGAAGCTGTGGTTTTGTCAAGCTCTACATATACTTTTGATACAGTATCTTCATCGTATATGCTGAGAGTATAAGTCTCCGTTTCGGAAAAGCCTCCAGCCGAATAAACCATTACATAATAATCTCCTGAATTGAGCTGAGTTATTATTGTTTCAGCCAAGCTTCCCACATTCATAGAACGGACAACTTCAAAGAATCCCTGATATATCGAATAGGAATACACAACAAGGTTATAATCATTGCCCTCAGGAATATTCTGGAGTCTTATTCCAACGTTCATATGATTATTTAAATTAAATTTGAAAATGTCACAGTCATCAATATTATCTATAGTCGCATATATAGTGCTTCCAATATCGATTAACGGACTTCCATAATATCGAACATCATAAATATTATCATTGACTTCATAATTATCCGGCTCAGTTACAGACACCTTAAGCTCATAGTTTTCAACAGAATTCGCTCCGCTATAAGAATATACTCTAATATAATATCTTCCGGATGTATCAATAATTTTGTCTATCTTCTCATCATTGTTTCCCGACGCATATGAAAAATATTTCTTTATTAAATTAGAATTATATACTTCTAGCTCATAATCACAGCCAGCAGGGATATTCTTTAACGTTATACTCAATTTCCCTGTTTCAGTGATATCTATAACAAACCAATCCTCATCGGTATTAATATTCAGTGTCGCATAAACCGGTATACCGTCTGTTATAGGTTGTGCTGTTTCTGAACTGTCGTTTGGCTCATAAACATCCGGCTTATTATTGTCTGAGTATACCAGCAGTTGATAATTGTGATGTTCTGTCGAATCATCAACATGGTACGCCTCAACAACTATATAGTGAACTCCTGTATATCCGGCCGTATGCGTAATAATCTCATTGCTTCCACCAAAATAGGAGAAACCCAGAAGTCCTCCCGAACTATTTAAGAGGAGCAAATCAAAATCGTCCGGGGTGTGCATTCCGGTAAGCCTAATAGTGTATCTTTTTCCGGCTTCAAAATTAATTGCATAATAGTCCTGCTGGGAACTTTCTTCCATTGAACCAAAAACCGTACACTCACTTATTGCCTGTGCGGTATCGATAGTATGGTTATTGTTATTGTCAAAAACATAACTTAAGATTGATACATCTTGTAAAGAAAGCTGCGAAACAGGAGTTTGACCGTTGTACGTTGCTGAAGCTACAGTTGGATATTTTTTAGTTATTTTTTCTATCTTTTCACGGCCCCCAGATAATATAACATTTGCATTTTCCCGATTGTCCCCGGAGTCGTCAAAAAATCCTCCTTCTCTTACAATTGGCTTAGGAACTTTATTGTTTCCCTCTGCCGAAATGTCATAAACAAATCTTGGTTCCCTAAGATTAATCTGCTCATTTTCTTCTTGCGGTTCAGGTTCTTCGTCTGCCGGTGTTTCATTGAGAAGAGCAGCGTATGCGTTAAGTCTCCCCGATGTTTTTACTTTACCTGAAAGCTTGTCCGATTGTGTTACGTTATTAAGTATCCTTTCCTTTATTTCAGTTGCAGTTAAAGCTGTATCGTTGCTCTTTATAAGAGCTGCTGTAGCTGATACAAATGGAGCAGCCATTGAAGTTCCACTCAAATAATCATATCTTTCTAAAGTAACCGTGCTTAATATATTTGTACCGGGAGCAGCTATATCAACATTTTTACCGTAATTCGAAAATGCTGCAAGGTTCCCATCGCTTCCTATAGCTGCTACAGAAATAATATTATCAAGGTCAAAGCTAGCAGGGTATACCGGATTTTGAATAGTATTGGATGATGAATTACCCGCTGCACACACAAATAATGCATTGCTTTGTGAAATAACATCCATAAGAGCCGGATTATATTCACTTCCGCCCCAACTGCAGTTTATTATGCTTGCACCCATATCTACGGCGTATTCAATAGCTTTTATAGCATCCGAGGTATATCCACTGCTTCCTTCGATAAATTTTACAGGCAGTATCCTAACTTTCGGTGCTGCACCAGTCACTCCAATATCATTCATTTCTGCAGCAATTATACCTGAAACGGCTGTACCGTGTATATCATGTGTCGAAGAGTCGTTAACACTGTTATCGTTATTTGCAAAATCCCATCCATTTACATCATCAATCAAACCATTGCCGTCGTCATCGATTCCATTTAGTATTTCATTCGTATTTGAAAATATATTTGCGGCAAGATCCGGATGATTGATGTCTACGCCCGTATCTACAACGGCTACAACGATTTCCTCATCACCGGTTGTTATATCCCATGCATCCAAAACATTAATATCAATTCCTGCCAATCCCGTCTGTCCATTCACAATCTGACCATTATTCAAAAGACCCCACTGCTTGTCAAAGTGCTCATCTTGAGGAATATCAAATGTATTAAGCTTATAATCCGGTTGTACATATTTTACATTAGGATCACTCTTAATTTCAGCTATCAATTTTTCCATGTCTTTTTGGTCTGAAACTTCAAGAGCTTCCATTTCGAATCGTTTGCTCTTATACTTCGTTTTTACATCACGAACATTATCTTTGGATTTGAACTTTTCTTTTGTTTCATTAGCTTTGCTTATATCCTTATATACTACAATAATGTCTTTTTTAGTTTTATTTAAGTTTTTATTAAGATTTATATCAATTTCGTTTTTTTCACCAATCTCAATAACATTAGGAGGAACCAATTCTTCAATCTTTTTTCGGTTCTTTTCTTCAATATTAGCATCCGAATTTTCTTCGATATCAGAAGTCTCATTACCTTCGCCATATACTTCACTTGAAACCGTCCGGGATATCTCTTCAGTTTTAACGGCCTGTTTATCCTCTCTTAAAGTATCGGCTTTTTCGTTATTTACCGATTCATTTCTGAAACTATTATGAGATTCTTTTGTTACTGGTATAGATTTGTCATATGCCATACCTGTTACTGAAAAGCACTGAATGATTATTGCTATAACAATTGCAATTGATGTGATTGCTTTTCCTGCTAATCTCACAATTTACCCCTCCTATTAATAGTTATAAATTAGATAAAATAGATTATTATGTATACAAATAAGTACATAAGATTTATACTCTGCAGTATGAATCTCTATACTTCATTGTTTTCATACATAAAACATAAACATAACTAAATACATCTATTAAATTTGAGTAAAGCAAAAATAACAGACTATATTTTTACATTCTTGGATTCTTATTTGGAAAATATTATCACGCAGAATTTTATAATAAAGTGCAAAAAAAATCAATACTAAATTTATATTTTTTTCAAGTTTTTATGTATATAGTTAATATATTATTCATTTTTACTTGTTAATGTTTCCTAAATAAAGAGAATAAATACTGTTGTCCGGTGTTTTAACACTACTAAAAGGAGCTGCCTCAAAATAAAATTTTGAAACAGCCCCTATCCTTGAAAAACTCCAAAAGGCAGGTACAATAACCTGCCTTTTGGAGTAGAATATAATCAGTTTACAACTTACTCATTCTTTATTGCATCCAATGCGCTAAGCTTCATAGCCCTCTTAGAAGGGAAGTATCCTGCAATGAGACCCACAAGCACTGCAACTCCCACCGCTGCCAATGCCAGCCACAAAGGTATCACCGATATTGACGAATCCCCCATTTCCGGCATAACTCCTACGGCAACAGTATTAATAATTGCAGAAATCCCATAGCTGAACCCGATTCCAATAGTTCCTCCGAAAAATCCTATCAAAGCGGCCTCCAAAAGGAACATTCCCCTTATATCCTTAAGGTAGCATCCCAAAACCTTAAATATACCAATCTCCCTGGTTCTTTCATATATGGACATATACATAGTGTTGGTTATACCCAAGGATGCAACGAGAAGAGAAATTGCACCTATAGCCCCTAAAATAGCCTGAACCACCGCCAGCGTCTTTTTCATCTCATTTCTTGCATCTGCAAGGCTGTACGCGCTATATCCCATTTCCTTTATTTTGTTCTGCACCTCTTCAACCTTGTTACATCAGTGACCTTTACCAGCACTGTTTCATAAGTTTGATTTTTTGAAGATGACCTTCCCATGCCGGAAGATGAGTTATAATAGTAAACACCAACATCACTGCCTCCTTGCGATGCGGCTAACCTTCTTTCCTCTCTTTCGTTATCCTGCATCAGCTTTTTCAGATAATCTATATTGATAAAAGCCGAATAGTTGTGCTCTCCGGTTTCTTTTAGTATTCCAACTCCCTGAATCCTATATGTCTTCCTTCTGCCACTACTTCCCCCATAATCCTCTCCATAGGCCAGGTCGAAGGTCATAATCAGCCTATCCTCGAGCACATTTATTGGAGGCGGCTGACTATCATCTCCGATAACAATCATTCCTCCTCTTCCCACAGCTCTGGGATTATAAAAGAAGTAAGGTACCTGGCTTCCAAAAACAATTGCTCCTTTGTCATCTTCATTTAAAAGCCTTCCCTCGGCTATTTGAAAATCAAAAGCTCCATTTTTGACGGATTAACTCCAATAACATCCACATGGGCTACATACCTTCCTGACGCAAACTTGAGGAATGCCCTCAATTGCGGCATGACAGCCTCGACTCCTTCAATCTGCTCAAATTCCTTGACTGCTTTATCGTCGAGGCTCTTTGGCTGCGAAGAGTTACCCACATCACCGAAATAATAGTTATTGACAGTTATGGTATGCAAGCTTCCCATTCTGCTGAGCTGACTTTCGAAGGTTCTGTCCATTCCAACTCCTATGGACATCATTACGGCAATGGATGTTGTCCCAATCAATACACCTATAAGAGTTAAAATGGTTCTGGTCTTCCTTCTTAGCAGGTTTTTAAGAGCCATTCCCAATACATCAGAAATTTTCATACAAATCAGCTCTCGCTTTCTTTCTCTTTATTAGAACTACAATGAGAACAACAACACCTATTATTACTGCCACTGAAATACCGGCAATGATTAATACTATACGTCCCGGGAAACCACCCGGTGCATTCCCCACCGGCTTTCCTATTATATCAGGATCCATTATCATAGGATCTTCTCCCATCATTCCTCCCGGCATCCCTTGTACAAAAATCTCAAACTCCTTCTCAATCTCTTTAACTTCCCCCTTATTGTCTTCAAAGGTGAAAACAACACTTCCCTTTACCTGACCTTCCTTGTTGGGGATAACATATGCTTCATAATAATCGCTTCTGCCGGGTTCAAAGTTACCTACAAAATAGTCCGAACCGGGCTGCAGTTCAAAATCTCCCTTGCACTTTACCATGAGATTGCTGAGAGTTGATTTTCCCATGTTATAGAAATTCAAAGTTACGGGAATCGGCTGTCCGATAAAGGCTTCCATTCCCGTCTGTATTTCACTTATTTCAAGCCTATGCTCCTGCATAACGGGTATACTGATGCTTTCTTTCAAATTATATGCCTTTTTCTGTTCGTCTTCGTATTCAAAGTTTATATTTAGCAAATAGCTTTTCGGTGCAGCATCGAATTTTGTAACAAAGGTCATCTTCTTAACCACTCTTGCTCCTGCTTTTATTTCATCAATGAAAATAGTGCTGCCGCTTTCTGCTGCCGGCAAAAACACCCCTTCATCAGCAAGGAAAGAAATACCGATATTTCCCACATCAATATCCTTATGAGTATTTAATATACTAAGCTCAAGCTCAAAACTCTTTCCTGCTACTGCCTGACCTGAGGATATGCTGTACCTGTCAATTATGATTCTAGGTGTGGAAGTATTCTCTTTTTTCTCATCATCCTTTGTATTTTCAACATAAACTCCCACATACTGTGTAACAGTCTGCTTTTCTTTGTTTCCTCCCAAAGCTCCTTCATCATCGTATTCCACGTTTATGGCAATAGGATAGTTTTTAGTGGGCGTATCGGTCAAGGCAGTAAGTACAAATTCAAAGCTCTTACTTTCTCCCGCTTTTAAGGAATCAACCATAATTATGCTTTGAGATTTACAGATGATGCCATTTTCAGCAGTTACCCATACCTTTGCGTTGGAAAGCTCTTTTGTCCCGTTATTTACAAGATCAAATCCAATCTTAAAATCCTTATCCGGTGCAACAACTCCCGATGGCGCACTGATATTATCAATTTTAACGAAACTTTCCCTCCATTTTCCTCCTGTATCGGTACATAATATGTGAAACTTTCGTTGTATGAGTTGCCAAACTCATCTTTATAGTCAACGGCTATTTCAAGCGGAAAGCTCCTGACATTTATCTTGTCCGATACGATAAGGTTAAAACTAAGCTTGCCTGTCTTGCCTCCTTCAATGGTTTTTAAATAATTAACTCCTGTTAGTTCGGAATAAATACCTTCATTGCTAAACCCTTTGAGAGTTACTTTTATGTCTTTTGCATTGAGGGTGCCGAGATTTTCAAGTTCTATGGAGGCACTGAATTTATCCCCCGGAGCAGGTTTCTTCGGAAGCATTTCTATAGCTTTTAAAATGAGACTTGGACTTCTATCATTGTTTTCAATGTCAACATATATAACTTCTGATGAAGAGAATAAATCACCATATAAATTGCTGTATCTGAGGTCCAGTTTTACCGGATATGTACCGCTCTTGGTATTCGGTTTTACAACCAGGTCAATCTTAACCTTTTTTTCCGTATCGGGTTTAATCTCGTTAATGGGTATGGAAAGATGCCCCGCTGCTGCCGTAAAAGGTGAATCTGCCGAATCTGCCGACATTGTTATTTGAATGTCTTTTGCGGAAAAATTGGATATGTTCTTAATAGGAACCTCAATAGAAATATTTTTTCCTTCCTGCTTGCTGTTTATCTTTCCCACAATTCTAAAGTTCGGCTTGTATTCGGATGTGTCGGTTTGCGACCCACCGGATGTTGGTTCTTTTTCTTTTTTTACGCTAAGATACAGGGTCTGAGAAACTTGATCGGGTGTTCCACCCTTTACATAATCAAATACTAAAGTAAGTTCATTCCCTGTTCCTTTATAGACTAACTTAAATTTTGTAGAACCTTCACTGCCGCTACTTAAATTTCCCAGTTCGTTTGCTTGAGGGTAACTATAATCAATATAAAAAGAAGAGTTCCTATCTACAGAAACATACACATTTTCCAGATTCTGACCCGAAGCATTTTTATAGTAAACATCGAGTTCAAAATCCTCACCATTTGAAACATTGCTTTTAGATTGGCTTGACCTCATAATTATAATATCATTTGCAGAAGCAGACACATTAACGGCTGCCAGATTAATTAAAAGCACCAAAAGTGCCAGAATGTTTATTATCTTAATTCTGTTCATATGTAACCCCCGTATATTGATTTTCTTCTATTTTTTCAATTTGACCGTCAAGAATATATACTATTCTATCCGCTCTTTTGGCAATATTAAGGTCATGGGTAACCATGATCAGAGTTTGCCTGTTTTTCTTAGCGAGACCCGCCATAAGGTCCAAAACCTCCATGGAAGTCTTTGAATCCAAGTTACCTGTCGGTTCATCAGCAAATACAATTTCAGGATTTGTGACAAAAGCTCTTGCTATGCCTACTCTCTGCTGCTGTCCTCCACTCATCTGGGTGGGCTTGTGCCTAAGATGCTTGGAAAGCCCCACTGCTTTCAACAAATCAACAGCTCTTTTCGTTCTTTCTTTTTTGGATATACCTTTGAACATAAGAGGAAGGCTGACGTTTTCAACTGCATTTAGATAATTGACAAGATTATATGCCTGAAATATAAATCCCACATTGTTCTGACGAAATGCCGCAAGCTTCTTTTCATTAAGCTTCTCGATATTAACATTCTTAATTCTTATGCTGCCCCTGGTTGGCTTTTCGAGCCCGGCAAGGACATTCAAAAGTGTCGATTTTCCCGAACCGGAAGTACCTAAAAAGCAACAAAACTCACCTTTGTAAATGTTCATATTAACATCTTGAAGAGCTATTACCTTTTCCGAGCCTACTCTATAAATTTTGCTTAGATTTGTAATGCTTATTATCGGCTCCATACTGTTCTTTGCATCCGAGATATCCCTCGCCCCCTTTTATGTTAACTTACATACATGTTTTTTCATCAGATAAAAATACTATTAATAATAGTAAATTATTGAAAACTCAAAGTCAATTAAATAAGTCTTAAACTTTTATAAATTTTTTATAAACAAAAGGACAAATATTTCCAGCACTCTTTACAACAACTCCAAATTTTGATAAAGTAATATGGGATTGAAGAACTAAAAGGTAATTTATCTCTGAAAATGTAGCTGTTAATTAATAGAAAATAAATCTGCCAAAGGAGTTGTATTTGGATGGGAAACTTACTTAGCAACAAAAACATATTGGTCATGGGAGTTAGAAACAAGTGGAGTATTGCTTGGGGTATCGTAAAAGCTGCTCAAGAAGAAGGCGCAAACATTATAATTACATATCAGGGAGAAAGAGAAAAAGAAGGAGCAGAACAGCTTGGTGCAGATTCCATATTTCAGTGCGACATATCTTCCGACGAGGAAATAGACAACCTTTTTGCCGCTATTAAAGAAAAATACGGTGTGCTCCATGGAGTTGTGCATTGTATAGCTCATGCAAAGACAGAGGACCTTCAAAATGACTTTGTTTATACCTCCAGAGATGGATTTGCCCATGCTTTGGACATCAGTGCATATTCTCTAGTAGCAGTAAGCCGCGGAGCAAAGGATCTGATGACTGAAGGAGGAAGCATTGTTACCTTGACATACATGGGTTCTGAAAAAGTGTTCAAGGGATACAATGTAATGGGTGTGGCAAAGGCCGCGCTTGAAACAAGTGTAATGTATCTTGCTTCCGACCTTGGAGAAGCCAATATCAGGGTTAATGCGATTTCGGCAGGTCCTATAAAACTCTTTCTGCCAAAGGTGTTAAGAATTTTGGTGACATTCTGGATACCGTTCCTAAAAAAGCGCCTCTTAAAAGAAACATCACACAAGAGGACCTTGGAAAAACAGCCCTGTATCTTTTAAGCGATCTCTCCAGCGGTGTAACCGGTGAAGTGATTCATGTGGACAGCGGCTACAATATCATGGGTATCTAATGATTATAAAGTTTTAACACATATCAAAGGCTCAGAGACTTTTTTGTCCCTGAGCTTTTATTTGACCTCTTGGAATGAAATGAAAGAGGCTAAAGCAAAGGAACTCGACGTCCCGAGCTTTTACTTATGCCGTAAACACCTTTAGCGCTTTGTTTATAAACCGCACCTCAACGGGAAGAGCCGGTCCTTTTTCTCCGTCAATGCTTAGTATTATTTCCTTTGAGCTCTTTATGGTACAGCGGTCTGTTCTTATGGTAACCACATGCTTGTCACTTTGCAGCTCATTGCTGATAACTTTATATAAAATACCAGCGAGTTCTATTTTCCTGCAGTCTTTAATAATAACAATATCCATAAGCCCGTCGTCATAAACTGCATCCATAAGGTTGTGAAAACCTCCGGCCTGGTTGCCGTTTAAAATAAAGAAAAGAAGAATGTCATCATCAAAAACTTCCTTTTCGGTTTCAATAGTCACTCTAAAAGGTTTCATACTTGCCATTTCACTGAGCGCCTTCAAATAATAAGCAAAAGCACCCAAACTTTTCTTAAGCTCGCCATCAGTACTAAAGGAGACATCCACAAAGACGCCTCCTGCACAAGAGCTCAAGAAATAAGTTTTGTTGTCCACAACCCCCACATCCACATCCGATGTTCTGCCTTTTAGAATAATATCCACGCATTCTTCAATCGACGGCGGAATATTAAGTATCGAAGCAAAGTCATTGCAAGTTCCCGCAGGAATTATTCCCATGGGTATGGACAGGTTGTTTTCCATCAGAATATTGCAGATAAAGTTCACAGTCCCGTCCCCTCCCGAGGATATTACATACTTAAAATACCCCTCTTTTATCAAGCGGGAAATATTCTTTCCGCAACCCTCCATAATTCTGAAAGGTTGAATAAGAACATCATTCTGCTGAAATCTCTCTATGATGTAATCCAGTTTTTGAATTATTCCCCTATCCCCCGAAAAAGGATTGTAGACCAATAAAGCTTTATCCATAATATCCTACCTTCTTCTTTTATCAAAAGCATTATATTACGGCATTCTTGCCAATAGTTATCGGGAAATTCGCCATCCCTTTTAATTTTATTGCTTTGGACAAGTACACATTCTTGTCTATTATAAGGTTTTCAATATCCACATCTTCTTCAATTACCGAGTCCTGCATTATTATGCAGTTTTTTACCAAGGCATTTCTTTTTATTGTAACTCCCCGGAACAACACGGAGTTTATAACGGTGCCTTCTATAATACATCCATCGGCGATTATGGAATTTTTGACGTCCGCTTCCTCGTTATATTTTGCGGGAGGTTCGTCCTTCACCTTTGTATATACCTTTCCATGCTGCTCAAAAAGCTGGAATCTTATTTCAGGATTCAACATTTCCATATTAATCCTGTAGTAAGCATTTATAGTGTTTAAATTTCTCCAATACCCGTCAAATCTATACCCGTAGATATTAAGAGAATTAAGCTTGTTTATAATAACATCCTTGACAAAGTCATATTTTCCGTGGGAAATACACTCCTCCAAAAGGGCGATTAGAAGCTCCCTTTTCAATATGTATATACCCATTGAGCAAATAGTTGATTCGGGGTTTTTATGCTTCTCCTTAAAGTCTATTACCTTTCCGTTATCATCCACTTGCATTACACCCATGAATGAAATCTCTTCCTTGGGAAAATCGAACATATCCCTGTAAGCTATGGTAATATCGGCATTTTTACTTATATGGTAATCCAGCATTCCGTCGAAAAGCATCTTGTACACACAATTTCCCTGGGCAACAACAACATATTCCTCGTAGCTGCGCTTTAAAAAGGTAATGTTATGGTACATGGCATCAGCACTTCCCTGATACCAGCCCGAGTGTTCTCCCGCAAGATAAGGAGGGAATACAAAGAGACCTTCATTTCTTCTGTCAAGATCCCACTCTTTTCCCGAGCCCAAATGGTCCATGAGCGAGCGAAAACTATACTGGGTAAGTACCCCTATATTCGTTATGCCCGAGTTAACCATGTTCGATAATACAAAATCTATAACTCTGTATTTTCCGCCTATCGGAACAGCAGTACTTGAACGCATCTCTGCCAGTTCCCTAAGTCTGTCGTTTTTTCCGCCGGTAAGTATTATACCCATTGTACTTTTCATTCGGTCTCTCCTCCCTTTAAAACGCTTTTTGCAGACTCAATAACAAGTGAGGGAAAATCTTGCTCGGTTATGTACGAATCTATAACAACATTTTTGCCTATCTCACACCAATCGGGTACAACAGCCTTTTGGCCGACTACTGTTATTCCCGAGTCGTATAAATTGGGTCTTAATTCATTGGGTATGTTTTCACCGATTCCCATCTTTACATTATTCCCAATCTTTACTCCTTCACCGATAATACATTTGTCGATAACCGTATTCAAACCGATGACACTGTCAGTCATGACTATAGAATCCACTATTTCCGTTCCTTCGCTTACATAGACACCCGGAAACAAAACGGAATTTCTGACACTACCGTATATCATGCAGCCTTCGGCAACAATGGACTTTTTTACACTCCCGGTGGGGCCTATATAGTGAGCCGGTTTAACCGGATTAGGAGTATAAATCTTCCATGCAGGATCAAAAAGATTGAATTCCGGAACCCTGCTTATAAGGTCCATGTTTGACTCCCAGTAGGCCTGTATGGTACCGACATCCCGCCAGTATCCGTTGAATTTATACGCCCACATACTCCTGCCTTCTCCCAGCATCAACGGTATAATATTTTTACCGAAATCATGTGCCGATTCTTCGTTCTGGTCGTCCCTTATAAGGTACTCTTTCAAAACTTCCCATGTAAATATGTAAACCCCCATGGACGCAAGATTGCTCTTCGGATTCTGCGGCTTTTCTTCAAACTCATATATTTTCCCGTTTTCATAGGTATTCATAATTCCGTATCTGTTTGCCTCTTCCCATGGAACATTTATTACCGATATGGTCGCATCGGCATTATTCTCTTTGTGGAAATCCAACATTTGTGAATAGTTCATTTTGTAGACATGGTCTCCCGAAAGAATTATGACATATTTCGGAGAATACTTGTCAACATAATGGATATTTTGAAAAACTGCATTTGCCGTTCCCTTATACCATTCACCTATTTCTGCCTTAAGATATGGGGACAGTATTGTAACCCCTCCGTTTATCCTGTCCATATCCCATGGCTTTCCGATTCCTATGTGTGCGTTGAGTTCAAGGGGCTGATATTGGGTTAGCACCCCTACCGTATCAATATCAGAATTAACACAGTTGCTGAGAGAGAAATCGATTATTCTATACTTTCCTCCATACAGTACAGCAGGCTTTGCAATGTTTTTCGTAAGTACACCCAATCTACTGCCTTGTCCGCCGGCAAGCAGTAAGGCAATAATTTCCTTGTTATGCATTAAATTCCCCACCTCGATTGTTTAAAGTAATTTTATTAGTCCTTATTGCTTTTTTCGTCAAAAATATTGAATTAATTAATGGTATAGGAAATGCAATATAGACGTTATTAATTACTGTAATATATTCTATATCGCAACTGGTAATCCTTTAAAATATACATGATTATTTTCAAAATATTCTTATTTTCAATTTATAAGGGACTAACATTTATAAAACAATGTTAGCCCCATATAGAATTGTCAATTATTACTTTACATTCACGCGTTTATATAATTTTTCATTTATCTCAACATCGGCCTTCTCAACAAGTTTATCTATATATTCTTTATAATCCTTTTCTATCAACTCATTTAAGAGTTCTTTTTTGCATCTTTGTAAGGGAGATAACCCG
>NZ_BAVR01000065.1 GCF_000521465.1 Acetivibrio straminisolvens JCM 21531 | reverse complement strand
TAGTTATTCGATGTGATTAGAACAAAAATGTAATAAGGTGATAGGGTTTAAGTGCAAATTATACTATAGTATAAATTGGAAGTGGAATCGATAGTATACATACTTTGATAAAGATAAAAGTCATGAAAAAACTTATTTTTGCAATGCTTTTATTACTACTGACTTTACCACTCTGCGATAAGAATAAAGACGTTTCCGAAAGTACCGAACCATCGGGAGTAAAAAGCACGTGAGGCATGACAACTCCGACTAATACAGAATTGATGAGACAAGTAGCGTCAAAAATGCAAATATCTAAAATACGCGATGTCCAATATATTGATGATATTGCAATTAAATCAGTAAAGGATGCCCTTGAAAGTGGAGAAAGTTTCAGATTTTTAACAAATTTTACATAGAGAATTTAAACTATATATCAATATTGAGGAAATAACTGCTCGCCTTGAGGCTTAAAAAGCAGATGTATTAGAACGAAAAAGCACACATTTATCTAATATTGACAATTAAAATACCATATGAGATAATTGTTCTGAATTAGCCTAGGTAGGGTTTGAAACTAATATTTTGTTGGTAGGAGAATGGTTTATGATTACTAAAGTAACATCCAGAAATAATAAAATAACACCTGTTGATTTATTAACTCAAAAGTTTGGAAGCAAAATTATTCTGGGCGATTTTTCAGATGCAGTTTTTAGTGATGCTACTTTTAAAAATGTAATAGGTATTGCAAATTTGCCTATGAAGGCACCGGTAATGCAGGTTCTTCTGGAAAATTGCATAGTTTTGGAATATGTAAAACAGTTTATGACTAATCAGTCGGTTTGTTTTGTTGATGATGGAAAGCAGTTTAGCATAGTGCTCGAAGACGGTAAAAAAATTGAAGTACCTCAGGATGTAGATAAAGCTATCCGGGCTACAGTAGGTGATGTAAAACATTGGGCCGGTTATTTGACCGAAGACGGAGAGCATGTAATCGACCTTTTAAAACCGGCTCCCGGTCCGCATTTTTATGTGAATTTGCTTTTGGGAAACAGGCTTGGTTTTAAGAGAACATTGCAAACAACTCCGAAAAGCGTGGTTGACAGGTTCGGAAGGGGTTCATTCCGTTCCCATGCGGCAACCCAAGTATTGGCTACCAGATTTGATGTTCGCCAGGAGAAAACGGTTTTCCGGCAAACAGACAGTTCTATTTATATGAGAACGGCAAACAGATTTTTTACTCTGCGTTAATTGATGAAAATATTGTTGAGGCTACATGCAAACACTTATGCAACCGCACAGTAATAAAATATAAAACGGCTTGCAATTTGGAAATTACAAGAACAATTTTCTTGGTACCTCATAAAAAAGGATTCCCACTTGCAACAGAATTGCAGAGAATTGAAGTGAAAAATGCATCGGACAAAGCAAGGAATTTGTCCATTACATATATGGGAATGTTCGGAACAGGTGCTACTCATGCTATTTTTGAAGATGTTACATATACAAATGTTATTATGCAAAGTGCTGCCCTTTACAATGACAAGGGTGAGTTTATCGGAATAACTCCGGATTATTATCCTGAAGAGTTTAAGCAAGATACAAGATTTGTCAGCATGATTGTCCGCAATGGGGACAAGAAGTCTTTCCCGCAAAGTTTTTGTACCGACTACAACGATTTTATAGGTAAAGGTACATTGGAGCATCCATCAGGCGGATACAATTTAAATAACAAGCTGAACCGTAAAGGCCCGGGATTCTTTGCATTGGGTTCACCGTTTACGGTTGAAGCAGGTAAAACAGTTGTAATAGATACATTTACCGGCTTGTCTTCAAGCAAGGATAACGAGAATTACAGCGATGCAATAATGTGCAATGAATTGGAGAATTTGCTTAGCTACTTTGAAAAAAGTGAAGCTGTAGAAGAAACGTTGAATGAAATTATCAACTTCCATGAAAATTACTGCAAATATTTTGAATTCCAGACAGGAAATAAACTGTTTGATTCCGGATTTAACAAGAACTTATCATTCCAGATATTATATCAAACGTTTATGTCCCGTTCTTTCTGTCAGACACAGAAAGGATACCGTGAAATCGGATTTAGGGAAATTCAAGATATGTTTGCATCTATGTACTATTTCATAAACATAGGATACCAAGAATTTGTCAGAGACCTGTTGTTTGAATGGACTGCAAATGTCTATAAAATGGGTTATGCAAACCATAACTTCTATTGGGTGGGCAAGCAGCCGGGCCTGTATTCTGATGATAGTCTCTGGCTCTTACAAGCATATTACAGGTATATTGTTTACACAAAGGATACTTCCGTATTAAATGAAGAAGTACCGGTTGCCGACGGAAATAACGAAAAGAGAGCTGTACGGGATACATTGAAGGCTATCATTCAGTATTCTGCTTGTATTTCTGTTGGTGATCACGGACTTCCGCTTTTGGACCATGCAGACTGGAACGATTGCTTGAAAATCGACAATAATTATATAGACGGTGCAACCAAAGAAAAATTGTACTACGAGCAGTTAAAGAAGACAAACGGCAAGTATGGAGACCGCTTTGTAAGTGATCATTCCGAAAGTGTAATGAATGCTTTCCTCTTGAAGCTGGCAATTGACCATTTGGCTGAAATTGCAGCTTTGGATCAGGATGCAAAGCTGACTCAAGAAATGAGCGAATTGTCAAAAGTGATTTACAATAGAATTCAGGAACATGCTTGGAAAAAAAACTTCTTTGCCCGTGTTCTGTTAAATAGGTACAAGGATGGCTCCTATACTTACTTGGGAGCAAAAGGCGATAAGCTTTCCGATGATCCGAACATTGACGGTGTGTACTTCTTAAATAGCTTCTCGTGGTCAGTATTGTCCGATGTTGCAACCGATGAGCAAATAGGAATAATGGTAGATACCATCAAAAAATACTTGCTGACAAAATGCGGCTTGCGTTTGATATCTCCAGCAGATTTAAACAAGCTTGCACATGATACTGCAACAGGACATTATTTCTTCGGTGACAGAGAAAACGGTGCTGTTTTCAAACATGCTTCAATGATGGCAGCTGCTGCGCTTGTAAAAGCTGCTAAGAAAGTTAAGGACAATGAGCTTGCTAAAGAAATGACGAGAATAGCATACTTTATGGTGGACTTGGTACTGCCTTATAAAAACCTTGAAAATCCGTTCCAAGTTGCAGGAAACCCAAGGATATGCACACAGTATATCAATACCGAGACAGGAGAAAATATCGGGCCTTTGTTGAGCGGTACGGCAACTTGGCTTAACTTGACTCTTATATCTTTGGCAGGAATAGAATATATCAAAGAGGGAATTTCTTTCAATCCAATACTTCGCGAAGAAGAAACCCAACTGAATTTTGTGTTAAAGGCACCGAAATGTTCGTATAAATTTAGTATTTCAAAGCCTGCTGGTTTTGCAAGGATGGAGAGTTCGGAATATGAACTTCTCATTGACGGCAAAAAGGCTGACAGCGCAATCATTCCAATGTTTACAGATGAAAAAGAACATACGGTGACTCTTCAGTTTAAATAAAACATTGGATTGAACATCAATTGCTAAAGAAAAACCTTGGCCACATGTGGTGGTCAAGGTTTTTTTACGATTTGTGGCTAGTGTTGTTTGGTATTTTGCCAAGAACCGTCTTTTGTGCATACTGTTTTAGAACCGTCTTCATTTTCTATTATTGAACCTACAGCATGCCTTTTGTGGTCATAAACGCAGAAAGGGTCTTTTCCTGCATTGCCTACAGGTTTATCGGAAACGCGTTTTACTTCGTCCGGTGGCGATATTGTATTTATAAAAAAGTGAATCCTGCTTTTTATGATTCTTCATAGTATCATTCCTTTCTCATACATATTATTGCTCAATCGAAGGGAAATTATAAATGGTCGTCTTGGTATTTGATATGTTGATGCATTTTGATGGTATTAATAATATTATATTATTTTGATTTTTTCCAAAATCAAAAGGTTGGGGAGGAATTTGTCATGAGTAATAGATTTGAAGAATCCAAGCTTAAACTGGCTGCTTTTGCAGGAGGATGTTTTTGGTGTATGGTTCCTCCGTTTAAGGAGCTTGAAGGTGTATATAAAGTGATTGCCGGATATACCGGAGGGCATGTTGAAAATCCAACCTATGAGCAGGTTTGTTCGGGAAATACGGGGCACTATGAGGCAGTGCAAATTAGTTATGATCCTGAAGTTGTGGGATACGAAGAGCTTCTTGACGTTTTCTGGAGTCAGGTTGACCCAACGGACCCGGAAGGGCAGTTTGCCGACAAGGGGACACAATATCGGACTGCAATTTTTTACTATGATGAGGAGCAAAGGGAGCTTGCCGAAGCATCCAAGAGAAGACTCGAAAGTGAAGGGTACTTTGACAAGCCCATTGCAACAAAGATAATAAAGGCATCTAAGTTTTACCCTGCGGAAGAGTATCATCAGGATTATTATTTGAAAAATCCTGAGCATTATAAAAGTTATAAGATTGGCTCGGGGAGAGAGGCATATATAGAGAAGGCTTGCAAGATAAGGGGAATAAGCAAAAAGCAATATCCGAAATTGGATGACGAGACTTTAAAGAAAAAGTTGACCGAACTACAGTATCAGGTTACTCGGGAAAATGCTACAGAGCCGCCCTTTGATAACGAATACTGGGATAATAAAAAAGATGGAATTTATGTAGATATTGTATCCGGTGAACCGTTGTTCAGTTCGTTGGATAAGTTTGATTCAGGATGCGGATGGCCAAGTTTTACCAAACCCCTAGTTAAGGAGAATATTAAAGAAAGGATTGACAGAAGCCATTTGATGATACGTACTGAGGTAAGAAGCAAACACGCAGATTCTCACCTAGGTCATGTATTTACCGACGGCCCGGCTCCTACAGGCATGAGATACTGCATAAATTCTGCGGCTCTGCGCTTTATACCGGTGGAAGACATGGAAAAGGAAGGCTACGGGGAGTATCTTAATCTATTTGGGCGGTAGTTAACGGCAGTTTGATTTCATGTATCATTTTGCTTTTTTCCCACAAACTATAGTTATCATATAGTTTGAGGAGGAAGATAAATGGCATATGACAAACTTTTTGAACCTGGATATATTGGAAAGCTAAAGATAAAAAACCGGCTGGTAATGTCCCCTATGAATACCGATTTTTCTGTGGGGGACCCCGCAGTGCTTTCCGAGAGATATTTTGAATATTACAATGCACGGGCAAAAGGTGGAGTGGGGCTTATAATTACAACCCACGTCAAGGCGGAAAAAAACATTGACCCTTATCCTCTTACCTACGGCTATGCCACTCTTGATACTGTAAGTCAGATAAAGTATTTTAATGAAATAACCGAAATGGCTCACAGGTATGATGCAAAAATTGCCATTGAATTGTCCCCGGGTACCGGAAGGCTGGCAGATGCAACATTGAAAGACAGATGGCCTGTGGGACCTTCGGAAATTGAAATACTGGGTATGCCCGGGGTTAAAACGCGGGAGCTTACCAAGGATGAGATACACGGGCTTGTGGAGGCCTATGGAAGGGCTGCAGGATTGGCAAAGCAGGCGGGATTTGACATAATTTATGTCCACTTTACCGCATATCTCGGAGACCAATTCCTTTCTTCAGTTTGGAACCACAGAACAGATGAATATGGGGGAAGCTTGAAAATCGAATGCGGTTTTTACTGGAATGCATTGAGAGTGCACGAAAGAATGTCGGAAATGATTTTCCTATGATTGTGGGATTGGCGTTGGACCATGGGTTCCCTGGAGGAAGGGAGCTTGACGAGACAATAGAGATTGCAAAGAGACTTAAAAATATAGGCATAGATACATTGCATCTCAGACGGGGAAGCTATGACAACATGAATCTTCTTATACCTACTGAATATATGGAAGATGGTGTTTCTGTCGACTATGCAGCTAAAGTCAGAGAACAGGTTGGAATACAGGTGATTTCCGATGGCAACATTTCGGATCCGGTGCTTGCCAATAAACTGGTGGAAGAAAGCAAACTTGATTTTGTGGGTCTCGGAAGGGCCCTTTTGGCCGACCCTGAGTGGGTGAACAAGGTACGTTCAGATAAGAAAGAGGACATTGTGCCTTGTGTACGGTGCATGCAGTGCATTAACAGGATATTCTTCGGACAGTTTGCCGCATGCAGTGTAAACCCTGTTCTCGGTAAAGAGTATTTAAGTCCGATACTTCCGGCAAAGAAGCCTAAAAACGTGCTTGTAATAGGCGGAGGAATGGCAGGTATGGCGTTTGCAAAGATGGCTGAAGAAAAAGGGCATGACGTTACTCTGCTTGAGAGTACGTCAAAGCTTGGAGGACACCTCCTTGAAGGAGCTATAATGGATCACAAGAAAGAGGTTGACTCTTACTGCAAGCATCTAATAAGGGAGATTAAAAACTCCAATGTGAAGGTAAAGTACAACACCCGGGCGACAAAAGAATTGGTGAAGGAGCTAAATCCGGACGCAGTTGTGGTTGCAACAGGTTCCGTACCTGCAATTCCTGAAGTTCCGGGCATTGACAGACCGAATGTGAGGATAGCTACCAAGATGCTTAAAGAAGGCCAGGATACAGGGCAAAATGTAATTATCGTTGGTGGAGGCCTGGTAGGCTGCGAGACGGGATTGCACCTTGCACAGAAAGGAAAGAAGGTAGCCATAATAGATATGCTTCCGGAGGTAGCGCAAGACGTTATTTTCATGGCTAGATTTTCGCTGCTTGAAGCCCTAAGAAGTAAAGGAATAGAGACCAAAGGCGGACTTAAGCTCACAGAAATAACGGATACGGGTATTATTGTTGAGGATACAAATGGAAATAAGAAGGAGATGACCTGCGATACTGTGGTAATTGCTACGGGATTAAAGGCGGATGACAGTTTGTACAATGAACTTGTAAATGAGTTCGATGAAGTATATAGAATTGGTGACTGCATCAAAGCAAGAAAGTTTATTGATGCAATACAGGAAGCATACCAAGTGGCTGTAGATATATGACGGTTAAGCTACAGAAAAAAGCATACACTGACTCATATTATAATAGTAATTACAGGAACATGCCGGCCCATGGGGATTGGCATAATATAATAGAAAAATATAATGTCAGCAGATGGTGAAATATTGGTTCACAATAGTCCTTAAAAAATTCACTTTACAAAACAAGTGATGTAAAAATGTGGAATGGAAGATTGTGATTTCTACTGTATTCTCAAAAGAGAATGTCTGAAAATCTGCGTGTAATAGAATCAAAATGCTCCTTCTCAATAGTAATTATAAAAATACTATCCGGGAAGGAGTTTTTATGTTAACATTATCAAAAGACCAAATCTATGGTATATCACTGTTTTTGCCGAAAGCTGTAAAAAATAACTTGAGTTATCCACCTAAAAAATTTTGTTACATCAGCCAAAAACGTATATAAATATAATAGAGGTGGACAAAATGAAAACTTTTGAGGAGCTTTGCCAAGAAAATTACAGTAGAATTTATAAATATATATTTTCAATGACAGGGAGCAAGGAGTCTACAGAGGATTTAATCCAAGAGGTTTTTCTGATTGCGTATGAAAAAGGTGAAGCCTTTTTACAGCATGAAAAACCTGCTGCATTTCTGTACAAAACGGCGCGGAATATGACGGCTACTTATTTAAAGCAATTAAAACGTCAAAAGATTTCTACAGTGGACTACCTGCCTGAAAATATTCCCAAAGACGATTCCGATTTATGTGAAACACTTTTAAACGAATTAGACCGTCAAATCGACGAAACGGCTTATACCGGGCAAGTAATCGGAAATCTTAATATAAACCAGCACAATCTATATAACAGCGTTATATAGAGGGTAAGTCTATAAAAGAAATTGCTTCTGAGCAAGGGGTCAGTGAGACGGCCATGCGCATGCGGCTGGTAAGACTAAGAAAAGAAATACAGGGTATTGTCAAAAAAATGAAGATTGGTGAAAAGTAAGTTACATTGGACAAATTTAAATATATATAAAGTGTAAAGCGCTTTACCTAGAAGGTGGAGGGAATTCATTATGGATAATATTTCAAAATTGAAAAATGAATTGGAAAAAGCTGTACGGCGTAATGATATCGAAAAAGCAGACAAAATTTCGGATCAATTGTTCCGGATGCAGAAAGGCATGGAAGCTGATACTGTGATGCCGGCTCAATTTGTTGAGAAAATTATAGAGAGAAGCAATCAAAAATCAGGAGGTCAAAAATCTATGAAAAAGATTATTAGTATAGTTGCTATTGCGGCTGTTACTGCAACTCTTGGTATTACTGCTCTGGCTACTCGCTGGTATGGTGTAAGGGACTTGGTTTTCAAAAACAGTAATAACGAAGCCGCTATAACAGAAAATTCAGACATTGCTGATTCGGCAAGTGACGTTGAAGTGTCTACCGGTGGCTATGTACAAGAAAAAATGGACTTGATTGCCCTGCAAGGGTATCCCGACAGCAATGAATACAAAGCCAGTGCTGAATGGAATTTGTTCCTTGCAGGATATGATACCGATGGAAAATTTTTGAGTGAGGTAGGGAATGGCTCCAATGAATTTACAGAGAAATACCCGTTGTACATGGTTTACACACGGGATATGGCCGAAAAATTGGAGGAAATTGTTGCTAAATATCAGCTTAAACTGCATAACTCCATCACGATTGTCAACAATCAAAAAGAATTAATAGAAGAGGCCAATATAGGTGAGTTTGCCAAAAATGCCAATACAGTTTTGAGCGGCTATGTTTACGACGACGGCACATTTCATTATGATGGGGAAGCACTGCTTAGGAACGGCACACACATTGATTATCAGTTTGGAAACTATGTAAAAGGCACTTTTTCCGCTACTTATCTTAACGTCGGTGATGCAAGTTCTTACACAGAGTGGGAATACAAGACAAGCAGCGGGCAGAAGGTTTCATTGGCCCTTGGTGACACTAAAGCACTGGTTATTGCAGATTTGCAAAATTCATACGTTGCAATAAACGTGCTTACAGGAAGGAATCCGGAATCAGGAGGCATAACGGCTGAGGACTTACAGGAATTTGCCGATACCTTTGATTTTTCGCAGATAAAATAAGTATTTACGGCTTGCCTTTCCGATAATATCCATTCAACAGTTATAGTAAATTAGAGAGGCGATAATTCCTTGAAATTACGGAGTTAGAGCCTCTTTTTTTATGCTGTTTAATGCTGTGACGATAAATATGCTTTATGTTTACACCTTCGGAATTCTTTGATGCTCAATATAACTGAACCTGCAAGATTGGAGGATTAAAGTTTCAGGCAGATTGACACGAAAAATAATTAGCAGTATAATTACGTCATTAAAGTAAATGGAAGTATTTGCAGATTTGATTCCAGTCATTTCCTTATATAATAATTTATTCAGTGTCAGCCATGAAATCTTTGACGTATAGATGTAAATAGAATATCTGCAAAGGCAAATGAAAGCTAATGTCTATGGCAAGAAGGCTGTACGTAAGGAATAATATTCTCAATGAGGGAGCTGTGTGTTATGAAAAGAATTTCTCTTTCAATATTTTTTGCTTTGATATTCTTTGCTTTGCTACTTACCGGCTGTTCATCCGGCAAACCGAAAGAGCCGAATCAAAATGAAATATACACTCAAAGCCCGGAGCAATCCCCGAATATACTTCCGACCCAGACTAAGGCAGGATATAAGAAGTATATGGATTTTCTGGGAATAGATAAAGATGTGGAGAAAATTATAGAGGAGGACATTGATTTAGACGGAAAAACGGAAATTGTAATTGCATGTGAAGCAGATTACGGACTTAAAATTTTTGTGATAAGAGAAGACCTCTCGGGTGAATTGCAAAAAATAGGAGAGCTTGGAGGAGGCCCCTATGGAACATCAGGTATTGAAATAGTAGAAATGCAAAATAAAAAACAGAAATATATTTTGGAAAGCCTTACAAATGGAAGCGCATTATCGGGATTTGCATTGTATGAAATAGACGGAAATGAAATTATAGAGATAGAATATAGTGCATCTGCTACAGGAGCCGGTGATGACCACTTGGTAGATACCAACAAGGATGGCTTCTATGACGGATATGTTCAAAACACATATAGCTATGATGTGTTTCATTTTTATGTATCTAGATTTTATAAGTGGAACGGTAAAGATTTTGTATTTGATTCAGCCAAAATACAGCTTAACGATTATCCGGATAATCCCCGGGATGTTGTTTCCCAGTTTTTAAAGCTAAATGTATTAAACAGTTACGAAGAGAAGATTGATGGGGTTTTCCAAAGATTAAGCGAACTTAATATATCAAACAGGAAAATAACGTTGAAAAATTTGGAGGACTGGATAAATGCTTTGCAAATTGATAATATAGATTATGATGTAGATGAGAAGGGAAACACAGCTAAGGTTAGGGTGACTTTGGGGTCCGAGACTATGACGTTTGACTTGGCGAAAAAATCTAACAAATGGCAGATAACAGATATAACCGGTGCAAATGTTGCCGGGGTTTCAAGCCAAAATTCTACTGACGGTTGGTTTGCGGGCTTTATTGGTAATAAACCGGTACATGCAAAGATTAATATTTCAGAAGACAAGGTTTCCGGCGTTTATTATTATGATGAGTATAAAACAAGTATAAAACTGGAAGGCTATATTGATGATTTTATTGAAATGAAAGATTATCGGACGGTGTATCTTTCGGAAGATACGGATGTAAACGGAAAAATCTTAGGAATATTCAGGACAGATGACTACATACAGGGGTGTTGGATAAAGGATGATGTTATTTATCCTCTGTATCTGATAAGAGAGAGTGCAAGTATCGCTGCGCCAAAACAGCCGGGTGCAAACAGCAAGAAGTTTGAGGGCTACTGGACCGGCAAAGAGTCCGGGTATTTTGCCGGTTCCCGAGCAGAAATAAAAGTGCTGTTTGATGATTTAATCTTTTATAGCCTGTCTGCTTTTAACGGTACCCACTCGGGCATCTTGGACGGCTTTGGTATTATAGAAAATAATGTTGCAAGAACTGCATTTAAAGATAAGACTTATTTTTCAAAGGACGAGAATGTTGTGTTTAAGTTTACGATTGAAAATGATTCATTGCATTTAGATTCTAATGATTACAGTTTTTATTGCGGGGCAGGGGTGGAATTTGGCTCCGATTATGTAAGGGGCGAGATAGACATTAAAATGCCTACGGCAATGGAGGTTGGCATTGTAGAGACAGAAGAGCAAGATAAATTGTTTAGGGAACTTGTGGGCGATAAATATAGCGACTTTATTATGTATACATCGTATGTGTTTTATTGGGAACTGACTTGGAACGGTGAAGAAGTAAAGGCCGGACAGTCCTATTTGAGAGGTTATAGCGGACGTTGTTGGTACATTATATCTAAAGAGCATATATATGCTGCTATTATTGAAGATGACGGTATTTATTATTATACCAATGACAAAAACTATGCGAATAAGATTCCCGAACCAATGACTGAATGGGCATGCATGAGCGACAAGATATTTTACAATTACAAGGAGTTGTCAATTTAAAAATAACTTTTATGAATAAATGAAGCGGCTTTGAGAAATTCTAATATTGCAACAATGCAAATATTATTTGAAAGGCAGACTTGTTACCATGACAGAGAGTGAACCTGTAAAAGTAGGGTTAAAAAGCAAGATTACAAACGAACTTGTGGCAGTATATCCCTACAGCGTCAAAGGAAGCCTAAAAGAAGTTGAAAAACAGGTATTTGACTGGTATTATGCTCAGGGATGTGCCAACGAGAATGAACTGCCCAACCTTTTTGTAGATACCTTAACAGATGAAGAGCTAAAGAACTTTCACTAAGTTCTTTAGCTCTTTGCACATTCCGGAAAAGCAATTTGGCTTACTGCTTATAGTTTCACTGATAAGAAATTTATGGAATTACATTTTAACTTTTGTTATAATAGTCCTATAAACAAATTTATACAAGGGGGCTATAATATGGCTAAGAAGATACTTATGCTGGTAGGAGATTTTGTTGAGGATTATGAAGTAATGGTTCCGTTTCAAGCTCTTCTGATGGCAGGTTATACTGTCCATGCTGTTTGCCCTGACAAAAAAGCCGGGGATGCGGTTCGCACTTCAATACACGATTTTGAGGGCGACCAGACTTACAGTGAAAAAAGGGGTCACAATTTTGCCTTGAATGCAACCTTTGACGAGGTGGATGAGAATAGTTACGATGCTCTTGTGATTCCCGGCGGGCGTGCTCCGGAATATATAAGGCTCAACAAAAGAGTTTTGGAAATCGTAAAGCATTTTGACAAGGAAAACAAACCTATTGCTGCAATATGTCATGGACCTCAGGTACTTGTTGCTGCCGGTATCCTAAAGGGCAGACAATGCGCCGCATATCCTGCTGTTGGCCCTGATGTTGAAGCAGCAGGCGGTGAATACATAAGTGTGGACTTGGATAAGGCCCATGTGGACGGTAATCTGGTTACAGCACCGGCCTGGCCGGCACATCCTGATTGGCTTGCAAAGCTTTTGAAGGTACTTGGCGCGGAAATAAAGATATAAAAGACGGGAAATAAAGATAAGAAAATGCTAAAAATGTGGAAGAGACTTAAGCTTCACAAGGTTTCTTCCACATTTTTTACTTGTATAATACAATATACGTCCGATAATATGAATCCTGTTTTGTGCCGTCAACTGAACCTAAACACCTTTCCCCGCGGGAGAAAAGGAAGTGTGTGGCCTTTCGGTATCAAAAAAGCATGCTCCCTGTGAATCCTCAAAGGCTCACAATAACCGTCGGTAATTATCAAAAGGGGACCGTTTTTGGGGAAATCCTCAGCCTTTTCCAGAAGGTCAATACCCGGCTGCAGTAATGTCCCTCCCCGTCCTTTTACCTTTACTCTTTGGGCTATGGCCTCTGGAGCCATATAACCCTGGTCATAGGCTACCGCATCACAGAAGACCACCCTCACATAGGGGACATCCCGTGAAATGCTGTAGCTGGCTATAGTACCTAATGCCTTTGCCAGCAAAACCCGGTCCATGGAACCGGAGGTATCGAGTATGACACCGAAGGTTCGCCCGTCTTCCGCACCCGCCGCCGGTACCCAACGGGGACGGGGAATATCGGGACTGGCTGATTGGCGGCGGCTGGGACGGGCATAGGAACGCACTTTTTCAAGAGGAGAAAAATAATTGTCGAACCACTTAGCCAGTTCCACATCCCAAGGGATGGGAGGCTGGTTTAATGCCCGTATCTCCTCTATCAATCCCGCGGGGATATAACCGCGGCCTTGCTCCTCATGATACGAAAGGCCCTGAAGCAAGCAGCGGCGGCAGAATTCATCAAGGGTGATTGCATCATTGGAAGCCCACCCTTCGGGACTACCTTTATCAATCATATCCCCCAGACCGATTCCCCTCAGTGTTGAGAGCTTCCGGTATTTTCGAATATCCATAACCATCCGGTCATATATGCTTTCGGCCGACATTCCCTTAAGGTCGGGGTCATAGAGGGCTCCTATTTTGGGTAATTCCCCAAGCCCCATTTCTACCAGCCATCCGTTAATAACGTAATCGCATGCAACATTCCATAAAAAAGGGTCACGGCCCTGACACCTTGTATGGTGGCTTAAACCAACGTGCAAAAGTTCATGAGCCACTACAAAACGGCATTCGTATCCATCCAAGCCGGCTGCCGGGTTGATATAAATTTCCTTCATATAGGCATTGACGGCTGCAACCGAGACCTCCATGCGGGCACAAATTACCGGGTCCTCAATAATTGTGAAGCTTGCAGCTAAAGCACCTAAAAGAGGGTAGCTGCTGATAAACCAGTTTTTTGCCATGGTTGCAGGAGTCTGCGATTTCTTGGATGCGCCAAGAAAGGGTTCTTTGCCTGCAGCCACGTTAACGGCACTGGTAACTGCCATTGAAAGCCCCCGGGCAAAACAGGCGGTCCAGTCGATTTTATGCACGAACCAATCGGTTTTTTTCGGTGCCATAATCATATCGCCGCAATTTGCTCCGGCTGTGCCAAAGCCGGTCATTGACGGAGGGACACCATTTTCGACAAAATTGGCATATAGTTTTTCCTCGGAAGCAACATGAAAATCTATACTGTTTTGCATTTCCACCGGTGGTTTTCCCAGTTTCATGTCGTACAAAAACCTTGCAATATAACAGTCACAGGCAATATTCCATTTGATGGGATCGGATTTTTCCTGAAAATGACCCAGCCCCAAGTGGAGCAAGCAATGGGCAATGACATAAGCCCATTCCATAGGCTCACCCTGGCGAGTGGGGTGAACATGGAGGTATCCATTTCTGGTAATTACCGCCCATCCATTTTCCGGGCATAAATTGCCTTTGCTGCGGATATCGCGAACGTGGTAGAGAAGGGGAGAAAAAATAGGATGCTGCTGTATAATCTCATACCCTTTAACATAGTTTTCATAAGCAATATCCTTGTTAAAAGAAGCTTTTTTCTTTGCCATCGCCTAATCTTCCTTCCTTTCTACCAGCTTGGCAAATCCCGGACAATATCGACCATGAACCAGCCGGGCAATCCTTCGTCATCACCGTGTTTTGACACCACCATCTGTGCGATTTCAAGACTGATGAGAGAAAGCTCCTTAATTAATGCTTTTGCTCTATGGGCGAGCATTTTCTGCTTTTCATTCATTGCATTCTTCTCGCCGGGAAGCTGTTTTATAAGCTGTGAGCGGAAGGACTGGGACAGAAAATAGAGAACATCCCTGTCTTCTGGTTTGTCCGGCCATCTCTCTTCACCGTCTATGATAGCCGCCAACTGATAGCGGTTTTTTATCTGCTTGATAAAAGCTTTGAACTGTCCTGCATGGTGCGGCGACAGGCAGCTATATGCCAATATTTCCAAAGCCTCATCGGTTAAGTTCTCCCCATACTCGTTTAATGCGTCACTCAGCATATGCCATGAGCGTGGGGTGGAGAAGGGCTCTTCGGTTTTCGGAGGCTCTGTCCAGAGATGGTCGGGGCGCAGGGTTATATACTCATAAACATAGGGGTGAATTCCGTTTGACGATGCCCATTCCAGCCAATCTCTATGGGAAACCTTTAGCTGTACATGCAGCATACGGTTAATCAAGGCCGATGACATGGGCTTTACAATGGCACTGTCCTGTGCTCTGTTGCCGGCACCGATTACAATAGAACCTTCGGGAAGCACATATTCGCCAACCCTGTGCTCATGAATCAGGCTGTAAAATGCCTTTTGAACCTCTTGAGTACAGGCATTCAATTCATCTAAAAACAAGCAGTAAGGCTCCTTTCTTGCTATCATCTTAGGGGGACAAAAACGGCTCAATCCGTCAACGATTTGAGGTACGCCGATAATATCCTCCGGAGCGAGCTGGCTTCCAAGAAGAGAAACGCAGGGGAGCCCTAAGGATTCGGCAAACTGCTGTACCAGAGCGGATTTTCCAATGCCGGGAGGTCCCCATATGAAGACCGGCCTTACTACTGCTGTATTTAAAAGAAACTCTGATAATTGTTTTTGTGTCACTGTTATCGGTATATTCATATATAATAGTTCCTTTCCAACAAATATTTCATATTTTGATACTTTATTAACCCTCAAAAGGGCATAAAAATACCGTGATATGTAACCACGGTCTGTTTTTGGCATTAAAAAAACACGATAATCCATCGTGCAGCCTTAAATAGTATATATTTTACTATCAAGTGACGGTTACTTATACATAATAAAGGTCGACCTAAAAAGCAGCAAAATGCTTTCGGTCCGATATTAAGTTATATATAAAGCACCTCGCAGAATATCGTTTTTTTCATTTACAACACTCCTTTCACTTGATATTAATCAATTACTAAATCTTACCTTAATAATATTAATACAAAATTAGCCTTTCAGTCAATACTTGTAACAAAAATGAGATGTTGTGTAATAAACTGCATGCCGGATATTTATTCTAAATTTTCACAAAGTGCTCTAACTTTTTTCAAAATTGATTTCCTCATCCTCTTTAGTTAGACGATTAAGAAATGTAAATCACTCCATATAACTGTAAAAGAATCTGTTTATGATTTTTTCTTGTATATAATTTGATGGTCTATTTATTAAATGAAACGGGAAGAAAAGGTGAATATGAGAAAATTCAACGCTTTGATGTTTTTTATATTTGACGCAATATATTGCATATGGTAACTTTGAATATGTGAAATAATGATATAGCTTTACTTATAGATATAATATCAATTAACGGGAGAATTGCAATGAAAAAATCCAAAAGTATAATATCAATACTTGTATTGGCAATTGTGGTAATAGGCATAATTTGGTTTTATGAAGTCAGTATTAATATCTCGGTTGGAAACGGGAAAGTAATTACGATTGGGCTTGGCAGCGGTGATTGGACAAAGAAATATAAATTTGAATTGAACCGGTTTTTTGGAGAAGAAAATTGGGAATGCATTTCTAAAGAGAAAAAGGAGAGCTTATCTAATTATGGCTCGGAAAAAGAAGATATTGGCGAATACACAAACTGGACTATACGGTTTAAGAATAAATATGGGGAAGAAGAGACTGCAGTAATCACAGATCACGTCTTTATAATTAATAGTAGTAAACATGGACTTTTTAGCCCTGAAAGATATAGCGAGAAGCAGGCATTTTATCTGGAGCTGATGGATATCTCCCTTGATTTGGCTGCCGATGAGATACATAATGACATTATAAAAAGTGAGCTTACGGAAGAAGAGGCAAATTCCGTTGATGTTACAATCATGAGAAGTGGTAATCCAAAACCGAAATTTTACGATGCTTTGGCTAAAGAAGAGTGGTTCACTGTAAATAAAGTAATGCCTGAGAATTATCTGTTTAATGAGTTACACCGGTTTTATATAAGAATAAGCCTTTATAATTACAGATTTGGTAAATTAACTGAGCAGCAGAAAAAGAATGTATTTGACAGCTTTGAAAGAATTGAGAAAAGAATACTTGATAAGTACGGAGACAAAGTATCGTTTGAGATGTATTTTGATGATGAACACAAAGTAAAGTATGATAACGGGGTTAAAGAATAGTATTACTGCTTCTGTTTCTCCATTAATATATGGACAAGCAAATATTCCTAAATTATAAAAAAGCAAAAAATATATTGAGATTCAAAACACCAATTGATATAATATATCAAACTTATAAGGGTTACTTACTATGGAGCATTCGTGTTTGTGGGGAGGGGCATACTATGAAGAATTTTATCAGAATACTGAAACAAGGACGCCAATATTGGAAATATTTAATAATCGCCGGTATAAGCCTGCTTGCAATTACAGCCTTCAATCTTGTTACCCCATGGAAAGTTAGAGAATTGGTTGATATATTGACCAAAGAAGGCGCCAATGACATGGCGAAGATACGCAATATTGCAATCATACTTACTGCTGCATACGTTGCAAGGGCGTTTTTTACCTATCTGTACCGGTATTTCAGCCATGTTGCCGCATGGAGACTGGTTGCGGACATGAGGGTGATTGTGTACGAGCATTTGCAAAAGCTGTCTTTGAGCTTCTATCAAGACAAGCAGACCGGGCAGCTTATGTCGAGGGCAATAAACGACACGGCAACCTTTGAGGTTTTAATAGCCCATGCCGTTCCGGACCTTGTTACCAATGTACTTATCCTTGTAGGTACCGGAATTCTGTTGTTCATAATAAATCCTTTACTTGCGGCTCTTACCCTTATACCCATTCCGTTTTTGGTACTGGGCTCCGGTATATTTACCAAAAAAGTGCTTCCAAATTTTCGAGAGGCGCAAGGCAAACTTGGGGACCTCAATGCAGTAGTGCAGGATAATATTTCGGGTATCAAGGAGATTCAGGCTTTCAACCAGCAGTCAAGGGAGAAAAAGCGTGTTGAAAAAAGAGCAAGAAAATACACTTCTGCAATACTTCATGCCTTGAAGGTAAGTGCAATATTTCATCCTGTGGTGGAAATGACAAGCTCCCTCGGAACGGTTATCGTTGTGGCTTTTGGCGGATGGTTTGCATTGAAAGGCTACGTCAGTACGGCCGATATTGTAGGATTTATAATGTTTCTGGGGCTTTTTTACCAACCTATTACCACATTGGCAAGGGTAATTGAGGATTTGCAGCAGGCTACGGCCGGAGCGGAAAGAGTGTTTGAACTTATTGACACAGAGCCGGATATTGTTGACAGTCAAGGTGCAAAGACCATTACAAATTCCAAAGGTGAAATAGCCTTTAAAGATGTCAGCTTTCACTATATTCCTTCAAATCCGGTTTTGAAAGGCATAAGCTTTGACGCAAAGCCCGGTCAGATGATAGCACTGGTGGGACCGACCGGTGTGGGAAAGAGTACTATAATCAGCCTGATAGCAAGGTTTTATGATCCCATCTCGGGAGAAATTCTTCTTGACGGTATGAACATTAAAGATATAACGGTATCTTCGTTGAGAAATCAAATAAGCATAGTGCTTCAGGATACATTTCTTTTTAACGGCAGTGTGGCCGACAATATTGCTTACGGAACGAGGGAAGCTTCCCTTGAGGATATTGTGAATGCGGCGAAAATTGCAAGGGCTCACGATTTTATAATGCAGCTTCCCGAAGGCTATGACACTGTTATAGGTGAAAGGGGAGTAAAGCTCTCCGGAGGTCAAAAACAGCGTTTGTCCATTGCCAGAGCAGTTCTTAGAAACACTCCAATATTGATATTGGACGAAGCAACCGCATCAGTTGATGTTGAGACGGAAGCGGAGATTCAGAAGGCAATCGGTGAATTGGCAGGGACCCGTACCATTATAGTAATAGCCCACCGGCTGTCTACGGTAAAACAGGCTGACAACATCCTTGTTTTAAAGGATGGTGAGATTGTTGAGTCGGTACCCATGAAGAACTTATAAAACAGGACGGCTTATACAAATATCTGTGCGAAGTTCAATTCGGAATATAGCAGGACTTGACTTGTTTTATGAGCTGCACGAATTTATATCTTTCGTGCAGTTCAATTTTTTTAGCCATTGGAATAAAAAAGGGCAAAAGATAAGAGGGTCATCTGTAAGACATAAATACTTTCTTTCCGCGGAATTCTTTAGGGAATATAGTATCATAAATTTTGTCAAGCTCCCTATAAACAAAGGAATCGTACCATTCCTTCTTTATCGGCAAATAAAATATATCAAATTCCACGTCGAACAAGTTAGTGAAAATACCGGTTTTCTGTGCGCCGTTTCTTTCATAGAAAGATATCCTTCTTTCCCTTTCCATCCTTTGGGTTTCGTTTTTTGCCGCATTAAGGCTTTCTAGCTCGATTATAATTCCGGAAAAACTATTGAGCTTTTCTTGCAAATTTTTTAAAAATATGCTTCCATAGCCCTGACTTCTCTCTGTCCGGGTTACGGCATAATAATCAAGCAGCAGGCATTCGCCTGAAGCTGCATGGCAGAAGAAAGCGTATGCTTTTAAAATGCCGTCGATATAGAGACCGAAGCAAGGGTATGAATTTTGTCCCATAAGCTTTTTAATGTTGTTTAACGGCCTTATTTCATTTTGAGGAAAATCAAATTGCATTGAATTATTAAATATATGTGAGACTTCTTCTACTGAAAGTTGCTTTATGTGCATAGTTTCAAACTCCCTTTAACATATTTATCTGTAGATATACTATAGAGTATACGAAAAGACTGTTTTATGTTTGATTTTATCACTGCGATTTTTAAATTACAAGTCAAAACCAAGGTTAAAACAGCATGAAAAGGGGCATAATATAGAATCAGGTTAGACTATTGCGAATCCTGCTAAAATATGCTATGCTAATAACGGTTGATAAATGGTTTTAATGAATAATTAAAATTATTTATCAAAAAATAATGGG
>NZ_BAVR01000066.1 GCF_000521465.1 Acetivibrio straminisolvens JCM 21531 | reverse complement strand
CCATAAATTCAGATTCGTTTTGTTGTAATATTCTCAAATCAAATTAAATATAATCAAAATATATAAAATCAAAATATATAAATTAATACTTAAAGCAAACTTACGCATTGCAAAATAGCGGAAAATAAACTATATGAGGATGTGCTTGGTGTGGATGATATAGTTTTCAGACAAAGATATCCAAGATATGGTGTACAACAGAATCCGAGAAAGTCAAGGAGAAGCAGCAGAAGGAGAAGGGAAAACGAGGACAGACTTAACCTCGTCCAAAAAATTGTGGTGCAGACCGTAATATGTGCCTTAATTCTCTTGGTAGCAGCAGCTATAAAGAATATTGATTCACCGGTCACCAATTATTGTAAAGGCAAGATAAAGGGGATGCTGTCCTATAATGTTGATATTAAAAGTGTATTCGGGCAGATTGACAGTTTTTTGGAAAATGCATGAATGATAGAACCGGTACCAATGAAGACAGCATTATTGGAGAGGGGAATAACAAGTCAAATGTTGAGGATTCTCCGGTTTTGGAGGATGAGGGAGAAGAGTACGGCACTTATGTAAAATCTGCTCAGAGTATTTTGACAGACGATGAAGCAGAAAGCAAAACAAGTTCTCGGGATGAAACCGATTCGGGCAGCCATGATTCGGATAATTCCTTTATCATTCCTGTAGGCGGCATAATAGGAGCATTATACGGCGAAAGGGTATACACAAATGAAGGAACGGAAGAGTTTCATCAAGGTATTGATATAAAGGCGCTAAAGGGAACTCCTATAAAAGCTGCGGCTAAAGGAGAAGCAATTGAAGTAGGAGAAAACGAAACTTACGGAAAATACATAAAAATCAAGCACGGGGAAGATATAATATCTCTTTATGCCAATTGTTCGGACATTTGGCAAGCAAAGGACAGAGCGTTAACAAGGGCGAGACAATTGCAAAAGTGGGGAATACAGGAGATTCCCAAGAACCTCATCTTCATTTTGAAGTATGGGAGAATGGAAGCCCGGTAAATCCCCTTGAGTTTATACAGTCACCCTCAAATTAGGATTAAGTCATGATTAATTATTAAATAAATATGAAATGGGGAAAATCATATTTTTATCAAAATTATAAAAAAACCGTTAGAAATCAAGATTGACCCTGTTTTTTTCGTGCTGGTTGCAGTAATGTATTGCAATAATTATCTCATTGAGTATTTATTGATTTTTTTTCTATGGTAATACACGAAGCAGCTCACATTGCTGCGGCAGTAGCGCAAAAAAGAATTCTTGTTTCAGTGGGGATTACAGCTGTAGGATTAAATGCTGTTATAGAAGAAAATCCTGCTATCGATGCAAATCGTCTTTTGATAAACATTAGCGGACCTATTGCAAATATTTTAATGTTTTTCACTTGTATTATAATTGACACATATTATTTTAATGTTTGGCATAATATGCGTTTTTTTATCTATGCCAATATTTGTTTGGCTTTATTTAACATGCTTCCGGTACTGCCTTTAGATGGCGGGAGGATTTTGAAGGATATTCTCGTTTCAAAAATGGGTCTTATTAGAGGATGTAAATGTGCAAGGAGGCTGTCTTTAGCATTCTCAGCTTTACTTTTGGTTCTGGGAATTTTTCAATACATGAGCAGTAAATATAATTTCAGCTTGATATTAATTGCTGGTTATATGTTGTATTTCCAAAAAAGTGATAGTCCGGAGGAGATATTAATGAATATCAAGAACCTGCTTTTTAAACGTTCAAGATTTTTAAAGAAAGGAGTATATCCGGGGAGGGAATTGGTAGTTTTGGAATCTATGCGTCTGGGAGACTTGATAAGAAGCATGGACTTTGACAGATTTCATATTGTTTATGTGGTAAATGAAAACATGCGTGTAGTCAGAGTATTTACCGAACAGGAAATTATGGACAACATAATGAAATATAATGCAGACATAACCTTTAAGGATTTGATGGAAACTATGGATTAGCAAAAATAAAAACTCGGGGTAGCGACTCCCTTCGCTTTTGACTATTTCATTTTACTCCAAGAACCAAGAAAAAAGGTATATACAATAGTACCTCATGCATATACCCTTTCGGAATTATCTTAATAATCCGGTGTTTATAAGGATTTCCCTGGTGGATTTGGGTCTGTTCATTGTGAGAAGGTGAACACCGTCTGCACCATTATCGATTAAATCGCGTATTTGCTCACTTGCGTACTCAATGCCGGCTTTGCGCATATCATCGTCATTATCTCCGTATTTGTCCATCATTATTACCAGCTTTGCAGGAATGGATGCACCGCAAAGGGATGTAATGCGTTTGATTTGGTCTGCTTTGAATATCGGCATTATTCCTGGAGTGATGGGACATGTAATACCTATTGAAGATGTTTTATCAAGAAAATCATAAAATATCCGGTTGTCGAAGAATAACTGGGTTACAAGGAAATCAACCCCGGTGTCGACTTTTTGCTTAAGATATAAAAGGTCATCCTTAAGACGTTTGCTGTTAACATGGCCTTCGACATAAGCGGCAGCAGCAATACAGAAACCGTTATTTTTTCTTATATGTGCAATAAGTTCATTTGCATACTGAAAGGCGTTTTTGCTAAAATCAAAATCCGGTTGGTTTGCCGGCGGATCTCCTCTTAGGGCAAGTATGTTTTCAAGATTGCTTTCGCGGATAGACTTTAAGAGAGCATCTATTTCCTCTTTGGAATGTCCTACACATGTCAGGTGTGCCATGCTTTCAATGCCGTATTCATTTTTGATTTTTGATGCTATTTCAATGGTTCTGTCCTTTGCACTTCCTCCTGCTCCGTATGTAACACTGATAAAGTCAGGCTTTAGTTCCTTGAACTGCTCTAAGGTGCCGAATATGGACTCAATGGGAGTATCAAGCTTTGGGGGAAAGATTTCAAAAGATATAACCGGTTTCTTTTTTTGAACAAATTTACTAAATTCATAATTGACCTCCCGCAACAGAGAATATTTAATTATTGCCTTTGAAATGTTCTTTAGCAATATGAGTGTATATTAAGTATATATTATTAGAATTATTATAGCATAGAGCCTTGGGCTGTCAAGTTTGGGAAAAAAAGATACGGCCATTTGGAATTTTATTGATGTATTCAAAGAAAAAATATATTTTTTAAAGGAAGCTAATGGTTGCAGTTTTAGTATATAATAGTTTATAATGCTCTTATAGCTTATTTATTTTATAATAGGAGGACTAAAATGCAGGGCATGAGAATAAAGTGGGGTAATGTAATAATATTTTTGCTCATAATTGCTGCAGCAGTTGCCGCCTTTATTTTAGAGACTTTCCAAAGAACAATGTTTCTATTAACACAGGAACTAACGAAAATCAAAATGGGCGGTTATCCAGTCCGACAGATGACTATATGATTGATGATAAATGGGATGATTATACCATACCTTCGGATGATGAATTTACTATGGGGTTGGATAGCTGGATTGGAGGAACCCCGGTTTTAATCGGATTAAGCAGGGGGTACAACGACGACTACTCTCTGAATTTGAATATAAAATACATATCCGCCGACAGCGACAGAATACGGGCGCTGAACGAGGGAAGAATCCATGCTACCGAGATGTCCCTTCCGTCCTTTATGAGATTTCAAGAGAAATATCCGGATTCGGCGGTAATAGTGGGAATCACGGACTTTTCTCGCGGTGCCGACGGCATTGTTGCAAAGTCCGAAGTAAAAGACTTAAATGATATAGAAGGCAGAAGAGTATCCTATGTTGCCAATGGTACCGGTAAATTTATATTGAACAAGTTTTTAAGACTGGTTGGTTTGAGATATCAGGATATTGAGCCGGTTGAGCGGGAAAATATGTCGGAGGTAATCGAAGATTTAAAATCAGGATATTCGGACCTTATCGTATCGTGGAGTCCCGATATGAATATTGCCGTAAATGAAATAAATGCAAAAAAACCCGATTCGGTCAAGGTTCTTATAAATACCAAAGAGGTTCCGGACTTGGTGCCTACAATGTTGGTGGTTAATAGAGGCTATGCCGAAAGAAACCCTGAAATGGTGGAAAATTTCCTTAGAACTTGGTTTGCTGCTTCAAAATATATAATAGAAAAGCCTGACAGGGCCTACGAAAAGCTTGCAGAATTGATGAGTGAAAACGAAGAATACGGACCGGTGAGCAAAGAGGAAGTAGAAGCTTCTTTCAAAGATATAAAACTCATGTCCTTGAATGAGAATTTGGAGTATTTTGGCATTAATCGCGGCGAAAACAGAATTGAATCGATAATAAACGATACAGTTGAAACGTGGAAAAGATATGGAGATATGAGTAAAGGATTTGTTCCTTCAGATGATGTATTTAGTGCCGGCTATTTGGAAAAACTGAATAATGACGAGGAACTTTTGGTGGGAGTTGTCGATACCGGAACATCTGAAAACAATCCGCAGAGTGAAGGACAAAAGAAGGAATTTAAAGAGCAAAACGAGCAGAGTATAGAGCAGAACACCGAAAGGGTGGCAAAAGTAGATATTCCGCCAGTATATTACGATTCGGGAAAGGCTACGGTTAAGGCAGAATCCTTGCCTGTTCTCGATGAGGTGTTGGATATTCTTTCGCAATTTCCTGAATACTATCTTATTGTTGATGCTCATACAGACTCTGTCGGAAGTGATGAATCCAACCTTAAGCTGTCGAAGGATAGAGCATTGGAAGTTAAGAAATATTTAGTGCAAAATGGTGTTGATGAGAATAGAATAGTGGCAAGAGGTTGGGGAGAATACAGGCCTATAGTTGCAAACGAGTTAACTGAGGAGGACAGGGCAAAAAACAGGAGGACGGAATTTATTCTGACAAGGGAGATTCAAAATTAACGCTGTTTGGCAGCGCTTTGATGTATTTATTATAGATTTGGAGGTAAAGTATGGCTTATGAAACCTAAAATGTTTGTTAAGGCAGCTGCTAAATTAAAAAATATTCTTTTGCTTGCAATAGTACTTGGTGTATTCCTGGCGACTAAAAATGTACCTTTTCTTCTGTTAGGTGCGGCAGGTTATATATACTTTATAATGCAGACCCTAAGGGATCCGGAGTTTGTGAAAGATTTCAACAAAGAGATGCAAGTTGAAGGGATACAGGACCTCAATGAGGAATGCAACAGACTGTATCAAAATGTCTTCAAGAGGCTTCCGGGGGGCATGAGGGACAGAATCAGGAATGTCTATAAAGAGAAGCAGGCTCTTGTGTCTTATTATGTACAAACCAACAGTGATCCCCTAAAGCAGAGAATAGTAGAACAGGCTTTAAATCTTGTTATTGTTTATTTAAAGCTTATGTATAACTATAATATCAGAATCAGGGAGATAAATTCTATAAACGCAAGAAAGTTCATAGATCGTATTAACGCCAATAAGAAGAAACAGGAATTTCTTACCAATCCTAGGGCTGTGGCAGATTTGCAGAGAGCAGTGGAGTTGGATGAAAAGATCCTGGAAAGGATAAATATTGAAAAGAGTGAACTGGAAACTATAAGCTCCAAACTGGATTATATTGAGAGTGCCATACTTATGTTTAAACACCAGATTGTATCCAACACGGATACTGATCCGGTTGTTGGAGATATTGATAACGTGATAAATGAGGCAATTGCTTTAGATAACGTATTGACATCTCATAGGAACGAAAGACTTAGACTGTAATAAGGAGGAAGTTTATGATAAACTTTACCTATGAAAATCCTACAAAGATAATATTTGGCAGAGGTGCCGAACTGAAAGTAGGGGAAGAAGTTAAAAAGTACAGCAGCAAAGTATTGCTTCATTATGGTGGAGGCAGTATAAAAAAGACCGGTTTATACGATAAAGTGATTAATTCCCTCAAGCAGGCAGGGGTTGAAGTGGTTGAGCTTGGGGGTGTTATGCCCAATCCGAGACTTGGCCTTGTAAACGAGGGTATAAAAATCTGCCGTGAAAAAGGAATTGATTTTATCCTGGCGGTGGGCGGCGGCAGTGCCATCGATTCGGCCAAAGCCATAGCAGTGGGTGTGCCGTACAACGGAGATGTGTGGGACTTTTTCAGCGGCAAGGCCGAAGCAAAAGAGGCTCTTCCGATAGGTGTGGTTTTGACTATACCTGCAGCAGGGAGTGAAGCAAGTCCCAACTCAGTAATAACCAAGGAGGACGGGCTGTACAAAAGGGGAATGTATTCTGAGCTAATAATGCCGGTGTTCTCCATTATGAATCCGGAATTGACCTATACACTTCCTGAATATCAGACGGCGTGCGGTACTGCTGATATTATGGCTCATATAATGGAAAGATATTTTACGAATGTAACCCATACAGATTTAACGGACAGACTTTGTGAGGCAACGCTCAAAACGATGATTAAGAATGTGCCTATTGCTTTGCAAGAGCCGGATAACTATAATGCAAGGGCGGAGATTATGTGGGCAGGTACAGTTGCGCACAACGGGCTTTTAGGGACAGGAAGGATTGAGGACTGGGCATCCCATAATATTGAGCATGAAATCAGTGCTATTTACGATGTGGCACACGGAGCCGGCCTTGCGGTGGTGTTCCCGGCATGGATGAAATATGTCTACAAGAACAACTTGGACCGCTTTGTGCAATTTGCCGTAAGGGTATGGAACGTGGAAATGAATTTTGATGAGCCGGAAAGGACGGCCTTGGAAGGTATAGAGAGACTCAAGAAATTCTTTAAGGAGATAGGTCTTCCCGTTTCTTTAAAAGAAATGAATATAGGTGACGACAGGTTGGAGGAAATGGCATCAAAATGTACCAATGGAGGAAATTCCACCATCGGAAGCTTTGTGAAACTAAATCGTGAAGATGTTTATAATATTTTGAAGCTGGCAAGATAAACCGAATGAATTTCATATCGGATTAAAGTTTTAGGTTAATATGTGAAGAGGACGTTTATGTCCTCTTTATCTTTTTTCAGCGATGAGAAACTTGATTTTACAACCTTGCTCAATAAACATTCTTTCATGTTCGGTTTCGATATTTTGTTCAAAACCGCTTGCATGCAGGTCCTCAGTCAGATAACCGATATGAAAGCCGCATTGTTCAAAATACCGTATGGAATCCTGAAATAACGTCTCATCATCGGTTTTAAACCAGATTTGCCCGTTGGGAACTAGGAAAGTTTTATACTGGTTTAACTGGTTGGGATGCGTAAGACGCCTTGCCTTATGGGAATTTTTAGGCCAAGGGTTGCAAAAATTTATATAAATTCTGCTAATTGCATCATTCTCATCCAACATTTTGTTAATAAGCATTATTTCGTGGGCCATAAGCCGGATATTTCGCGTATCCGCGTTAATCAAGCCATATTCTTTCTCGATTTTTTGCATTGCCAGAACCAGCACTTCATCTTTAATATCAACGGCAATAAAATTTATATCGGGACGGGAAGAAGCAAGCTTTGATATAAAACCTCCTTTGCCGCACCCGAGTTCCAGCCATATCTCGTTCGAATTGCCGAATACTTCACGCCATTTTCCTTTATTTTGTGTCGGATTGACAACAAAAAACTGCACGCTTCCAGTGCCGGCCTTGCCCATGGTTTTTTTCTAAGCCGCATATTATTACCTCGCATTACTTTGAAATTATATTGGGTTTCGGTAAACTCTATTTATAAAAATTATCACTCCAAATTATTTTAAGACGGTTTGTTTAAAAATGCAACCTATTAATTAATAAGTATAGCTAAAGTGTTTGTAAGGTATCCTTTGAAGAAAAGGACCAAAATACCCTTGCCGAAAGATTGATGAAGAAGTAGAATTGTAAATAGGATAAAAGAGAAACATTATACAAATAATAGATAAGGAGTGGGACTATGTTGGAAAGGCTTAGCGTTAGAACTTCTGCAAGAACTACTATGATTGATATAACTTCAAAGATTCAGCAGGTTGTGGAAAGGTCTGGAGTAAAATCGGGAATCTGTACTGTTTTTGTTCCCCACACCACAGCCGGAATTACAATAAATGAAAATGCAGACCCGGATGTGGCATCGGACATTTTGATGGAGATAAATAAAATTGTTCCGTTTGAGGATGGTTACTTACATGGGGAGGGCAATTCCGCAGCCCATATAAAAGCAAGCATGTTTGGTTTCTCGCAGCAGATAATTATTGAAAACTCAAGACTTTTGCTGGGTACATGGCAGGGTATATATTTCTGTGAGTTTGACGGACCGAGAAACAGAGAAGTATATGTAAAAATAACGTCTTAGCTTTAAATTTCTTGACTATGGTCAGCGGTTGTGATATATTTTACTTAAAATTTGAATATTCCAGAATTTAATTTATCTTCAGGGATAGGTGAGATTCCTTACCGGCGGTAGACAGTACTGACTGTGAGCCGCGAGCCGCTTTGGCAGATCCGGTCAAAGTCCGGAGCCGACAGTGAGATGTATTTTATTAATACATTAAGTCTGGATGGGAGAAGATAAGATATATATTTTTGTTTACAAGTGACGCTCCCTGGGAAGATATCTCAAGGGAGCTTTGATTTGGCCTCTTGGAATGAAATGAAAGAGGCAAAAGCGAAGGGACTCGATGTCCCGAGCTTTTATTTTAAGTTTTTATATAGTTTAAACAAGATGAATGGTGATTAAAGTGAACGAAAATGAGTTTTTTATGAGTAGAGCCATTAAGCTAGCAAAGAATGGATGGGGAAAAACCAATCCCAACCCTTTGGTGGGAGCGGTTGTTGTAAAAGATGGAAAGATAATTGCAGAAGGATTTCATAGGGCACTGGGATGTCCCCATGCTGAGGTGGAGGCATTTAATAACGCCAAAGAGGACGTTGCCGGCGGTACTTTGTATGTTAATCTGGAGCCGTGTTCCCATTATGGCAGGACTCCGCCCTGCGCTCAAAAAATTATTGATGTCGGGATAAAAAAAGTGGTTGCAGCCATAAAAGACCCCAACCCGAAGGTGTCGGGAAGAGGCTTTCAAATGCTTCGGGACGCAGGAATTGAGGTTGATGTCGGGGTCCTTGAGGAAGAAGCTATAAGGCTCAATGAAATATTTATTAACTACATTGTACGAAAAAAGCCCTTTGTAATTTTAAAAACGGCAATGACGTTAGATGGCAAGATAGCGACAGCTTCGGGAGATTCCAAATGGGTGACGGGAGAAAAGGCAAGAAACTTTGTCCATGTGATAAGGGACAGGGTTGCGGCAATTATGGTGGGGATTAATACTGTGCTAAAGGATAACCCTTATCTTACTACAAGGCTTCCCGACAAGGAAGGAAGCGATCCCGTAAGGATAGTTGTGGACAGTAAAGGAGCAATTCCCCTTGACTCAAATGTTGTAAATTCCGACTCGAAAGCGGGAGTTATACTTGCTACCACTTCCCGTATTGACAAGGAAAAGGAAAAGATGCTAATCGACAAAGGGGTAAAAATTATTAAAGCGGATGGCAGTGACGGAAGAGTAGATCTAAAACTTCTTATGGATGAGCTTTACAAGCTTGAAATTGACAGCGTATTGTTGGAAGGCGGAGGAACATTAAATAGTTCGGCTATTTCTTCCGGAATTGTAGACAAGGTAATGTGTTTTATTTCTCCGAAGATAGTGGGAGGGGAGAATGCTCCCACATCTGTTGAAGGGATTGGAGCTTTAAGAATGTGTGAAGCGATAGGCGTAAAAAATATAAGCGTGATAAAATTTGGAGAAGATATACTTTTCGAAGGATATATAAACTGACTTTAATCGGGAGGAAATTGTGTTTACAGGTATAGTAGAAGAAATCGGTTTGGTAAAGGAAGTAGTTTATGGCAGCAAGTCCATAAAATTGACCATAAAGTGTGAGAAAATTATGGATGATGTAAAGATTGGGGACAGCATAGCCGTAAACGGCATTTGTCTTACGGTGGCATCCCTTGATAACGGTGTATTTACTGCGGATGTTATGCCCCAGACCATGAGAAAGACAAATTTGGGAAGTCTGAGAGCTGGAGAAAAAGTGAATCTTGAAAGGGCCTAAGGCCTGTTGACAGGATGGGGGGACATATTGTAAGCGGTCATATTGACGGTACCGGAGTGATATTGTCCAAAGAAAAAGAAGACAATGCTATCTGGCTTGAGATATCCGCTCCTTCGGATATTTTGAAATACATTGTGGTCAGGGGTTCGGTTGCCTTGGATGGTGTTAGCCTTACTGCTGCATATGTGGATGAAAATTGCTTTAAGGTTTCCCTTATTCCCCATACCGCATCGGTTACAATATTGGGATCAAAAAAGCCCGGCGATAGGATAAATATTGAATGCGATATGCTGGGAAAGTATGTTGAGAAGTTGATGAGCTTTAATCCTCAACGAAAAAAGGATGAAAAAGAGTCTGTGACTATGGATTTTTTAAGAGAGCACGGATTTGCATAAATTCAATAATATGAAGAAGATTATTCTGGGAGGCGTTTTTATGGAATTTGATACAATTGAATCCGCGATAGAAGACATCCGGCAGGGTAAAATGGTTGTGGTAATTGATGATGAGGACAGAGAAAACGAAGGCGACCTGGTGATGGCGGCGCAGATGGCTATGCCGGAGAAAATCAATTTTATGGCAACGTACGGAAGGGGTATGATATGTGCACCGATGAGTGAGGCCAGAGCAAGGGAATTGGGACTGGAACTGATGGTAAGGAAAAACAGCGAGCACATGAAAACAGCCTTTACAATTACAGTGGACCATAAAAGCTCCACTACCGGCATTTCGGCTTTTGAAAGGTCCAAAACAATAATGGAGCTTTCAAGCCCCCACGCCAAACCCGAGGATTTTGTGAGGCCGGGACATGTTTTTCCGTTGATAGCAAAGGAAGGCGGAGTTCTTAAGCGTGCAGGCCATACGGAAGCTGCGGTGGATCTTGCGAAATTGGCAGGACTTTATCCTGTTGGTGTGATATGTGAAATTATGAACGATGACGGAACTATGGCAAGGGCGCCACAGCTTATGGAGTTTGCCAAAAAGCACGGACTTAAGCTAATTACTATAGCGGATCTTATAAAGTACAGGAGAAATAATGAGAAATTGATAAGAAAAGCTGCAGAGGCAAAGCTTCCTACCGAGTACGGAGATTTCAAAATAGTGGCCTATGAAAACGTTATAAATGGAGAGCATCATGTGGCATTGGTGATGGGAGATGTAGCAAGCTCTGACGAGCCTGTAATGGTGAGGGTGCATTCCGAGTGCCTTACCGGAGATGCATTTCATTCCTTAAGGTGTGACTGCGGTGAACAGCTAAATAGGGCTATGGAAATGATAGCGAAGAAAGGAAGAGGCGTACTTTTGTATATGAGACAGGAGGGTAGGGGAATTGGCCTTGTAAACAAGATAAGAGCTTATGAGCTTCAGGATGAAGGAAAGGATACTGTTGAGGCCAATGTTCTTTTGGGATTTCCTCCCGACCTTAGGGAATACGGTATAGGGGCGCAGATATTGTGTGACCTTGGTATAAAGAAAATAAAGCTGCTTACCAATAATCCTAAAAAGCTGATTGGGCTTGGAGGTTATGGATTGGAGATTATTGAAAGGGTCCCCATTGAGATTAAGGAAAACGAAGTCAACAGTTTCTACTTGAAAACAAAGAAGGAGAAAATGGGGCATTTACTAAACGGTATAAATACAATAGAACATCAGGAGGGAAAATTAAATGGCGATCAAGACAAATGAAGGAAAACTTATAGCTTCAGGTTTGAAATTTGGAGTAGTTGTGGGACGTTTTAACGAATTTATCAGCAGTAAGCTTCTAGGAGGAGTAATTGACGGACTTGTAAGGCATGGGGCATCGGAAGAGGATATTGAAATTTCATGGGTGCCCGGGGCTTTTGAAATACCTCTTGTAGCCCAAAAAATGGCCAATTCAAAGAAATTTGATGCATTATTTGCATCGGTGCCGTTATAAGGGGATCAACTCCTCACTTTGACTATGTGTCCAGTGAAATGTCAAAGGGAATTGCAAAAGTATCGCTGGATACGGGAATTCCGATAGCTTTTGGAGTTCTTACCACAGATACTATCGAACAGGCCATTGAAAGAGCGGGAACTAAGGTTGGAAACAAAGGCTATGATGCCGCGGTTACAGCAATTGAGATGGCGAATTTGATGAAAGTGATATAGAAATAACATAAGAAGGGCCTTTTATATAAGACCCTTCTTTTTATATATAAATATTATATATAACTTGTCATTGCTCTTCTTTGAACTTTTTAATAAACTCTTCCTGTTCTTTTTTTAGGAGAATGAGATATTTTTTTAAAAGATTTGGGGTATGTACATCGGTATAATTGATTTTCAGACCATATTCATAATTATATTCATCTTTTACTTTTCTGATGATAGTTGCTTTGAGATGTATGGGGATTTCGGCACGGATGTCGAATTTAAGTTCCTGAAATAATGGAAAATCTTCTTTTGTGTGAATCATCATTCCGTTGAAGCTGATATTTTTTACGATGGCCAGGTACTTTTTCTGGGACTGGCCAATTCGGGCTTCTGCATACAACGATACGGGGAACCTAACAAATAGTCTCTTGTTTGATGTCGTCTCGTAATTGTCGATTTTAAGCTCCAAAGTGTTTTGCTGCTTGTCCATGTCGAGAGTTGTACAACTGGAGATATAAAATCATTCTCCGATTCGGAACCGAGAACTATAGGATCCCCTTTTGAACAGTTGAGAAGAGCGATATCTTCTATAAGCTTTAACAGTATCACATTGTTGTTTGACTTAAGTACCAGACTTTTGAAAAGCTTTGTACCGGAATAATGACGAATAGACACGAGATTGCCAACTCTTATTTCCATGTTTATCACTCCATTATTTAAAGAAGTTTATTGATTTATTTATAAATAGCAAGTTTTTGAATGAATAGCTGTCAAATTATATAGTATAGAAAACCCGTAATACTTATAATATATCGTAAAAATTAAAAGAACAATTAAAACATTTTTTCAAATTTAATTGCTCATTGCATGAATATATGATTAAAAGACCAAACATTAATTACATTATAACATTAATTATCGATGATTAACATATATATTTTATTTTTTGTCCATAAATAGTGAAATAAAAAAGTTAAAAATTTCTTTTAAATAAGTTCTTGACAAAATACTTTTTTTACGAGTATAATAACTCTTGCGATTGATGATGCGGGTTTAACTCAGCGGTAGAGTGTCACCTTGCCAAGGTGAAAGTCGCGAGTTCAAATCTCGTAACCCGCTCCAAAATTTACGTCAGGATAACTTGAAAAAGTTATCCTGACAATAAATTAACTTGTTTAAGACAAAAAATAATATTTGCGGGTGTAGTTCAATGGTAGAACATCAGCCTTCCAAGCTGATTGCGAGGGTTCGATTCCCTTCACCGCTCCAGTAAAAGCTGTATACTTTAGTTGTATACGGCTTTTTTATATTCTGTTCGAGAATCGGACTATTCAATTTCCATTCAGTTTTTATTCAATTTTCATTCAATTTATATTCAGTTTTTATTCATTCTGAAAAATATGATAACAGTATAATTAAAATATAGATCTGTATCATGAGCTAAATCGTATGAATTCAATTATTATGATAAAAGGAAGGAAATATTATGTTTCACAAATATCAAATCCGAATTGGAGGGGTTGAATACCCGTACTACCTTTCTTATAGCAGTGAAATTCTTGTTGGGAAATTGAAAGACTTAGGGGTTGATTCTGTTTTTGTTGTTTATGACAACTCTATTAATAAAGAATACATAATAAATCTAAAGAATTTATTTACGGGTGAGATTAAGTGTGAAACTGTCGGTATAATTGTCGGAGAGCAAAATAAAACTATCGATAGAGTCAGAGAAATATCAGAGCATTTGCTTGAATGCGGCATAGACAGAAAATCATGCATCGTTGCAATAGGCGGCGGAGTGCTCGGGAATATAGTTGGACTTGTAGCCGGTTTGCTGTTTAGAGGAATCAGGCTGGTTCATGTTCCTACTACTGTAATGGCAGCCACAGATTCGGTTTTGTCGTTAAAGCAAGCGGTAAATACGAAATTTGGGAAAAATCTTTTGGGAATGTTCTATAAGCCGGAAATGATTTTTACGGACTATACCTGTTTTGATAGCCTTTCAAAACGGGATTACAATGCAGGGCTGGTGGAATTGATAAAAAATCTCGTTTCTATAATTCCGGAGTATATAGATGAGGTATATGGAATTTTAAATGATCGAGTAGAATACACCTTTGAAGAATTTAATCTGTTTTTAGAGCTATCCGTCAAGGCAAAGTGCGGAATTCTTATAAACGATATGTATGAGAAAAAAGACGGGCTTGTATTTGAATACGGTCATACAGTGGGACATGCTGTCGAATTCCTTTCAAGGGGTGAGATAAGGCATGGAGAGGGAGTTGCTTTCGGCCTGATGGTAGAAAGTGAGATAAGTAGGGAACTGGGTTATCTTAAAGATGAAGAAGTGGACGTACACTATAGGCTATTAAATAAAATCGGAATCATTAAACAGTTAACCCGTGCATGTGCCTACTCTGCAGAAGAAATCTGGGATGTTATGAAACATGATAACAAAAGGGGATATTTTGAAGGAAAAGAAGGGACAGTTCCCATGGTTCTGTTAGAGTCTTTGGGAAAATGCCGCGTTGAGAACGGCAGCTATGTGAAGCCTATACAGGAAGATATATTTAAGATTGGCCTTGAGAAAACATTGAGCAAAATAGAAGAGTTTATGTAAAAAAGATTTTGTTGTCATTAGATTATATTGGGGGATTTATAACAATGAAATTGGGCGGCAGTCTGGGAGAGTTGCTTTTAAATAAAGACAGCGACAAAGGCGTCACTTTTATTTTCGGGGAATATGATGAAGAATATATTTCGTATAAGGATTTATATCAAAGAGCTCTTGAAATTCTATATAATTTCCAGGATAAAGGCATAAAGAAGGGCTGTGAACTGGTGTTCCAACTGGATAATTGCAAGGACTTTATCTTATGCTTTTGGGCATGCATATTTGGGGGAATTATTCCCGTTCCTGTTGCAGTTGGATACAATCAGGAGCACCGGCTTAAGCTGTTTGGGATATGGGAAACGTTGACTAATCCATATCTTGTAACGGATAAAAAGGGACTGAAAGTGTTTGAAAAAGCCGTGGCTGACGGTATAAGCACCGGAAAAATAGAAAGTATAAAGAAAAGAACCCTTCTAATTGATGACATAAGTAATTTTGAAAAGGGTATCGGGAACATATACGAACCCTCTTTAGATGACACAGCTTTTATACAATTCTCTTCGGGTTCGACGGGACAGCCGAAAGGGGTAGTTCTGACCCACCGAAACTTGCTGGCAAATATCGATGCAATTATTTCGGGCTCTTGTACCACCGAGGCGGATTCAAGCCTCAGCTGGATGCCTCTGACTCACGATATGGGCTTATTGGATTTCATATATCTCCTGTTGCTGCAGGAATAAACCAATACATTATGCCCACATCTCTATTTATCCGCAATCCCGTGTTGTGGCTTAAGAAGGCCCATGAACACAAAATCACCCTGCTTTCATCTCCTAATTTCGGATATAAGTATTTTCTTGAATTTTACACGCCTGAATCGGCAATAGATTGGGATTTATCCCATGTCAGGCTTATATTCAATGGAGCCGAGCCCATTTCTGTGGATTTGTGTAAAAAATTCTTGGATGAGATGCGCAAACACGGGATGAAACCGAATGTGATGTTCAATGTGTATGGAATGGCGGAGGCAAGCCTGGCAGTAGCTTTTCCCAATCCCGAAGAGGAACTTTTATCGGTGAGACTTGACCGTAAGTATTTGTCTATAGGCGACACGATCAATGAGAATATTGAAGAGCAAGATACGGATGCCGTTGAATTTGCCGATTTGGGGTTTCCGGTAAAAGGCTGTTCTGTGCGTATTTGTGATGATTTTGGAAAGGTTCTTGATGAAAGAACTGTAGGTAATATTGAGATAAAAGGTGAGAATGTCACTTCGGGCTATTACAACAACAGCATAGCTTCTATGGAAGCGATAGGGTCTGATGGATGGCTGAAGACAGGGGATCTTGGCTTTATTCAAAACGGCAGATTGATAGTTACCGGCAGGGCAAAAGATGTGATATTTGTTAATGGACAGAACTATTATGCCCATGACATTGAAAGAGTAGCGGAGGAAGTAGATGGCATAAAAATGGGCAGGGTTGCGGCTTTTGGAGTGTTTAATGCCGGTACGCAAAAAGATGACATAATAGTTGCGGTTCTATATAAGAAAAAGCTTGAGGATTTTGTTGAGTTTGCAATAAATATTAAAAAGCAAATATATGTAAAAATGAGGTTGGAAATATCCAGGGTGATACCTGTACGGGATCTTCCAAAAACCACAAGCGGAAAACTCCAAAGATACAGGCTAAGGGAAATGTATCAAAAGGGAGAATTTGATGCTGTCATTGGAAATTTTGATAAGCTTATTAATGAATTTGGTGCCCAAAAGTTTCTTGATCTTCCTCGGACTGAGACGGAAGAAAGGCTTGTTAGAATCTGTCAAGAAGCGTTGGGTGTTGAAAATATCGGAATGGAGGATAATCTCTTTGAAAAGGGAGTGGATTCACTAAAGGCATCTATTCTTACTGCCAGGATTCACAAGTTTTTTAATGTGGAGCTATCCTTGGAAGAGTTTTTTGAATTTCCTACCGTAAGAGGTTTGGCTGGATATATTGAAGCCGCAGAGGAGATGGCTTACACCTCAATTGAGAGTGTTGCCGAAAGTGATTATTATGAAGTTACCCCAGCACAAAAGAGGCTGTTTGCTTTGGACAGGGTTGAAGGAGCTGGGACAAGCTACAACATTCCAGCTGCTTACATAATTGAAGGAAATATTGACATACCAAAGATTCAGAGGATATTTGAGGAACTGATAAGAAGGCATGAAACTCTCCGTACATCCTTTGAAATTGTTGATGGTGACCCTGTTCAAAAGATACATAAAAATGTAGAATTCAGTGTAAAAGTTGTGGACGGAATAAGTTATGGGCTTCTAGAGGAAAGCGGGAATATCAAAGACCTGATTGACAGGTTGTCGGGTAGTTTTGTAAAGCCCTTTGACTTAACCAAAGCTCCCTTGATGAGGGTGGAGATAGTAAGGTTGTCGGATCAAAGGCATATTTTACTTTTAGACATGCACCATATAATATCGGATGGGACATCCATGGGTATTCTGGTTAAAGAGTTTGTAAGCCTTTACAGGGGAGAGAAGCTAAAGGATTTGAGAGTGCAGTACAAGGACTATGCCGGATGGAAGAAAAATATGAATGCCAAGAATACTTTGCTTGAGCAGGAAGAGTACTGGCTGCAAAGGTTTGACGGGGATATTCCTGTCCTTGAGCTGCCTCTTGATTTTCCAAGGCCGGCATTGAGGAGTTTTGAAGGAGACAGAATATGGCTTCAAATTGACAGTGGCTTAAAGCAAAAGCTGAAAGATCTCGGGGCCAAAAGGGGAGCAAGCCTTTATATGGTCCTCTTGGCTGCGTACAATATATTGCTATCTAAATATTCCGGACAGGAGGATATAGTAGTTGGTTCGCCCACAGCCGGAAGAAATCATCCTGATACTGAGAATATGGTGGGAATGTTTGTAAACACTCTGCCATTAAGGAATTTCCCGGAGGGCAGCAAGACATTCTTGGGTTTCCTTGATGAAGTGAGAAAAGATACCTTAAGGGCTTATCAGAACCAGGACTATCAGTTTGAACAGTTGGTGGAAAAGTTGGGTGTAAAAAGGGATATGAGCCGAAACCCTCTTTTTGATACAATGTTTGTTCTTCAGAATATGGAAATACCTGAAATAGAGATTGATAAAGCGAGATTTACAAGACTTGATGTTAGAAATAAAGCGGCGAAGTTTGACATCACCTTGGAAGCGGAAGAAGAAAAGGATGGTATAAGGTTTAGTTTGGAGTACAATACCCGCCTTTTTAAGAGAGAGACAATGGAAAGACTTGCAGGGCATTTTAGCAAAATACTGAAGGAAATTTCCGAAAACCCCAATAAAGAGATTTCCAAGATAGAGATGCTCACAAGGGAAGAAAAAGAGCAGATTCTCTATGATTTTAACGACACGAATAAAGAATATCCCAAGGAAAAGACCTTAAGCCAGGTGTTTGAGGAGCAGGTAGAAAGGACGCCTGACAATGTGGCGGTAATCTTTGGGGAAGAAAAGCTTACATATCGGGAGCTTAACCAAAGGGCCAACTCTTTGGCAAGGATGCTAAGAAAAAAAGGTGTGGGCAAGGAATGTATTGTTGCAATAATGCTGGAGCGTTCCATAGAGATGATGGTGGGAATATTGGCGGTATTGAAGGCAGGAGGAGCCTACCTTCCGGTAAGTCCGTCATATCCGGAGGAAAGAATACAGTATATGCTGGAGGACAGCAATGCAACCCTTCTATTGACAAAAGATGGGGGATACGGCAAGAAATTTGAATCTCCTTTAGGACTTACAATACTGGATTTAGATGACCGGTCGCTGTATGCAGAAGACAGGTCAAACTTAGAGCCGGTAAACGATGCAAGAAGCCTTGCCTATGTGATATACACCTCGGGTTCCACCGGAAAACCCAAGGGAGCCATGATAGAGCATTATTCCGTGATAAACCGTCTGGGCTGGATGCAGCGAAAGTATCCAATAGGAAAAGAGGATACCATACTTCAAAAAACTCCGTATACCTTTGATGTGTCGGTATGGGAGCTGTTCTGGTGGTTTTTTGAAGGGTCAAAGGTATGCTTCTTAGAGCCGGGCGGGGAAAAGGATCCGGGAGCAATAATTGATGAAGTGGAAAGAAGTGGCATAACCACAATGCACTTTGTCCCCTCCATGCTGAACATGTTCTTGGAGTATCTTGAGGAAGGAACGGGAGCGGAAAGGATTTCGAGCCTAAGACAGGTGTTTGCCAGCGGAGAGGCTTTAGGGACAAAGCAGGTGGCAAGGTTTAACCGGCTTTTGGGTAAAAGGCACGGTACAAGGCTCATAAATCTGTACGGGCCAACGGAGGCCACAGTGGATGTATCCTACTTTGACTGTCCTTTTGATGAAGACATTGACTTAGTCCCCATAGGAAAGCCCATAGACAATATAAGGCTGTACATAGTGGACAAATACAACAACCTCCAACCGGTGGGAATACCGGGAGAGCTATGTATAGCAGGGGATGGAT
>NZ_BAVR01000067.1 GCF_000521465.1 Acetivibrio straminisolvens JCM 21531 | reverse complement strand
CCAAAAAAGCATTGTCAAGCACATGAAAAAACTCAGGGATTTAGCATCCCTGAGTTTTCTACACCCTTAATATGAATTTTACTATTCCACCATTTTAAAAGTACCCATCAAGGTCTATAAGGCAGCATATTAATTTCACGCAGTATGTATCTTTTTAAAATAGCCAAGTCTGTGGAATTTATCTTACCGTCTGAATTAACATCTGCTGTTATCATATTTGGAAGAGTACTTATTTGCTTCAGTAAAAATCTTCTCAGATATGTTACATCTGTTGAGTTCACTTTGTTGTCAAAATTTACATCTCCATACTGGATTACATCTGCAGAAGTCGATGTTGGTTTGGGTGTTGGTGTCGGTGTAGGGGAAGGTTGAACAACTGTTCCTTCCGGTTCTATTCCTGCAACCTTTACACCGTATTCATAAACTGGTATGTATTCTGCCTTCTTTAAATCACTGGTTTTTGATAATCCTTTAAAGGATGGGTCGTTTTCGTTGTCCCAGCACCCGCTGTTGCCAGGTGCAACAATTCTTAAAGATGAATCCCTTCTATAATGATCCTGTCCGCCGGGGAAGAGAGGGTCTCCGGTGTAATCGACTTCTATATAATATATATTTTTCTCTTTGTTCCACAAATGTGGACCGGATACTTTACCTTTTGAACCTTGACCGCCAGATATTGTTATATCATTAGGACTGTATCCTGCCTCAATTACTTCGGTAAGATCCATGAAATATCTAAAGGAAAGTCCCTCAGACACCTTTGCAGGCCAAGCTGTCCTGTTGTTAAGTCTTGTTTTTATTTCCACATAGTGTTTGTCACTACTACTTACGTAAGCTTCAACCATGAATTCATCTTCCGGTTCTTCAATAGCTTTGAATTCCGGTACAGGTCTGCCGTCATATCTGTCATACATTTTAGCCAGCGCACCTACAAAACCTGCGTTGTAGTCGCAAGCAACCTCGTTGCACTGATAGTCGGAAATATCATCCCTATAGTTGTCACTTTCGCCGGGACCGCCAACCAATGCACCATACAGCACATGTCTATGGTAATCAGGTACATTCATGCCGTCATACCATGAACCATGGGCAGTTCTGTGGTGAGGATGCTGTGGCCAATTTTCTCCAAATCCAACTACAAAACTTCTTCCTGTGCTGCCCAATGCATAGTCTACTTGCGCCTTTGCAAAATCGTTATATATTTTTGCTTTTTCTGCACTGCAGCCTTCCCATTCTGCATAAATAGCCGCAAGAAACGCAGTGGTAGTGGCATATCTTAATGACCCCCAGTTCTGGAGCCATGCTAGACCTTTGGTGTATATTTTATCCTTGAATTGTTTACTCCCACTGTCCAATAATCCAGATGTCTTTCCATACTTTCCTTATATATTGGCTTGTTTGTAATCCTTGCTAAAAGAAGTTGTGTTCCATAACGCACATCATCCCAACAGTGTCCCCACTTGTATGACATTATATCGGTTTGGGGCTCTGTGCTCCAAAATTCAATATAGGATTCAGCTTTGTCAAGATAGCTTGTGTCTCCTGTTGCAAGATAAATCCATGTGGCTGCCCAGGTAAGCTCATCATAGAATCCGCTGTGAGATGTGTAGAAGTTTGTTGCTGCCGTATAACCAGCATCGCTTCTTGTTTTATCTGCAAAGTTAAAAAGTTCCTTTGCATGCTTTAAGCACAGATTTGAGTATTGCGGATCAGTATCCTTAAACACTATTGATGCTGCAGCCAAAGCTGCTGCAGTTTCTGCCGATACGGTAGAACCCGGTGAAGTAATATCTACTTTGTATGATGGTCTTTGCATTCTCATGTGTATAACCTCTGCAGGTCCCCACCACATGTGATCCGCATCTCCGTCTCCTACCTGATAGTAGTATACATCAGGTTCCGGATGGCATTTAATAAAATAGTCCGTAGCCCATTTGATTTCATCCAATATGTACCCAAGTTGTCCGCTCTTGACGAAGGCTTCTTTTTCTTCATATACTGCCCATGCCAGCATTGCAGCAGTATATGCCATGGGAAGGTTGAACTTAACATGGTCGCCGGCATCGAACCAACCGCCTGTAAGATCAAGCCCTACATCTTTACCGTCGTCCAGACAGGAGTCTGCTCTCCAATTGTTCCTGATGGTAGGAGGCAGTTTTCCGGAGCGCTGGAACTCATAAAACATTATTGCCTTTTGAAGTGCCTCTCCGTAATTGAAAGAGGGGCCTGCCGATATTGACGTCGAAGGAGTCAATAGTGCAATCAGAAATGAGACAACTAAAATAAGGCTAAGATTTTTTTTCATTTTCCTCTCCCCTTTATAAAAATTTTTTTATAATGAATCGGTTTAACAAAGCGGGGGACAACCATATATCTCCCTATATAAATTAATGCGCCAGGACTTTTAAATTTCATTGGGTAGGATTTACGTTATTTATATTTTACATAATAAAATGTTGAGGGATTTTTTGTACTCATAAACATTGAATTCATAGTTAGTAAAAATTTTATCAGTAATCGATGTATTATTATTAAATTGTTTGAAAATTTATGTATAATTATATATCATTTATATATGGAAAATAGATAGTTTACTTAATCAAAATTTTCACTATTAAATCCATATCCATCAAGAAAGGAATGCATAAAAAATGAAAAAAATTAAATATGTGTTGCTTTTTGTTGTATTTTTTGCTTTATTGTCTTTCGCATCTGTAAGTTCTTTGGCATTGCCGAATGCACCGAATAAAAGTTTAAATATTTTGGGCAACATGGTCAATGGTGGTCAAGTTTTAAAGTACGACGGTTGGGTCTATTATTCCTTTGATGAGAGTGGGCTATATAGAATGAAAGAGGATTGAAGCCAGAAGAAAAAGCTATATAATGGCCAGTATGATAACTTAACTGCATATGATGGTTATATTTACGGATATTGCAGGTATACCGAGACGTATAACCCTAAAGAAGAGGGGTTTTTCAGGATGAAGCCAAACGGGACGGAAAGGGTAAAAATCGCCAATCAAGACATGGATTGCATTACAATATATGATGGATGGATATATTATATATTACTTTCTGACCATTACAAACCTCACAAAATGAAGCTTGACGGTACCGGTGACCGTAGGTTGAATGATTATCCAATGAGCTATATGAATGTTACTGATGAGTGCATTTTTTTTTGAAAGTCATATAGGTGGCAGGAAAATATGTAAAATGAAACATGATGGCAGTCAAGTTACGGAAGTTAGCGAGTATGTTAGATCAAGTACAAACTTAAATCTTGTTGGGAATTGGCTTTACTTTTATGGTTGTTCCGATAGCTCTGGGCTTTATAAAATTAAGACTGACGGAACAGAGTTGTCTAAGCTGGTTGATGATTATGAAGGAAGTGGAAAAGTTGTTATAGTCGGGGCACTTACAAATTTTAGAGGAAGAACTTTTTGCATTGTTATATTTCTATAAAGAATCATGAAATTAATACAAGTTATGTCCCAGAATGCTTAACAACGTAAATAAGAGAAAACAATTAGTAATGGATATGGATTTTTGATTCTGAAGATTTTTTGTAGCTATGGACTACAGTTTTGTTCTGTGCTAAAATATACGGATACTGAGCAAAACGTGAGGGTATTTGAATGGTTAAAACATCATATTCAAATAATATTTTTATAAGATTCAAAAGAACATTCATAGGCGACAGAAAATTTTATAAAACTGTGATGGCTCTTGTAATACCGATTATTATTCAAAACTCCATTACTAATTTTGTAAACCTGCTCGACAATATTATGGTCGGACAGGTGGGAACAGCTCAAATGTCCGGTGTGGCAATTGCAAACCAGCTTATGTTTGTATTCAATCTAGCGGTGTTCGGAGGCTTGGCGGGAGCCGGTATTTTTGGTGCACAGTTCTTTGGAGCCGGCGATAATGATGGGGTTAGATATACATTCAGATATAAGTTGTGGACCGCTGCGTGATACTGGCAACTTCACTGGCAGTATTTTTGTCAGGAGGAGATTGGCTGATTTCGCTGTTTCTTCAAGGAGAGGGAGACCCTCTGGAAGCGGCCGCAATGCTGGAGCACGGACTAGCATATTTGAGGATAATGCTGTGGGGGCTTTTGCCTTTCATATTGTCCCAGGCATACGGAAGTACTCTTCGTGAGGCCGGGGAGACAGTACTTCCTATGGCAGCAAGTATAGTTGCTGTGGTAACAAACCTGTGCCTGAATTATGTGTTGATATTCGGTAAACTGGGATTTCCTGAATTGGGAGTTGCGGGTGCTGCTATTGCAACGGTTATATCTCGCTATGTAGAGCTCATGATTATAGCTGTATACACCCACAGGAATACGGCACGGTTTGGGTTTATGGTGGGACTTTACCGATCTTTAAGGGTTCCACGGAGCCTTGTATTGTCAATATTCAATAAAGGAATGCCTTTATTGATAAATGAGATTTTGTGGTCGATTGGAATATCAACATTGACACAGATATTTTCAACATATGGACTGAATGTTGTTGGTGCTCTTAATATTTCCAATACGGTAACAAACCTGTTTAATGTAGTATTTATATCGATGGGGTCGGCAGTTGCCGTTATGGTTGGGCAAGCTCTTGGAGCCAGTGACATGTCCCGTGCGAAAGAATACTCATGGAAATTGATTTTTTTCAGTGTATGTACCTGTTTTGTAGTAGGAGCGATACTCATAGCTATAGCTCCTGTAATACCGCACATATATAATACCACTGAAGATGTGCGAAAACTTGCAGCTCACTTCATGAAGGTGAGTGCAGTTTATATGCCGTTTATTGCCGTGTGTCACTGTAGTTATTTTACCATCCGTTCGGGAGGCAAGACATTGATAACCTTAATTTTTGACAGTGCATACACATGGGGGGTAATCGTTCCTGTGGCTTATCTGGTTGCCAGATATACAGATTTCAATATTTTTATAGCCTATCCGGTATGTTATCTTCCTGATGTATTAAAAAGTGTAATTGGAGTGTATATAATAAAGAAAGGCCGGTGGGCTCAGAATATCGTAGCCAAACAGCAGCCGGTGTAAAGGCAGAAATTCACGTTATATATTTATATTATAGATTTCATAAGGTGAGATGCATTATGGATTTTAATTGCATATACCATTTTATGAGAGCTTATAAAGCATTGCTTGTATTAATTAGGGCAAATCCCAAAGGTCTTTATTATATTGCTTTATTGAGAGCTTTTGAAAAATATATGGATTTGGATTTAAACTCCAAAAAATAGCAATGCTTAAAAGTGATATTAATCAAATTAAGAATATTGATGCAATTGAAAAAGAATACCTGACAAACGAATTAAATGCTTACAATCAAAATAGAATTTTTTATGATATTAATAAGCTGAATAAATATACTTATTTGTTACCGGTTGTGACAAATGAAATGATTAAGCTGTTGGAAAGAAAAGAGTATGAAAGAGTGCATGATTTTGCCGATGCAGTTCATAATCTTCCGGAATTTCTTGTGACTGATTTTTGGACTGCGGACAACTATTATAAAGTCTATATAAAACCATACAATAAAAAGTGGAAAGATACTTTTTTGTGCGAATTGAAAGTCCGGTAAAGGTTTTACAGGGCTGTTCAGTGTATATAAATGTGGGGGAGAGAATATGCTTGAATTATGTGTTTATTTAAAAAGTGTGAGTGATGATGGAATCAGGAAATGGGAAGAAAGATTCCAAGATGCAAAAATGAAGGTAAATATTCACCCGGATTTTTCTTTTTCCAACCAATTTGGTTTTCTGCCTTTTAAAATACATTTTGATGAACCGGATATTAGTCTTCTAAAAGATAAAGATTGGATATCGGGTTTTGAAATGTATATTGATGATTTTAATTTTGAAGATATAAAAAAGAGGCGCAGCTAAAAAATCATTTCTAAAGTCCTTATTTAGCCTATCAAAAGATGAGTTTGTATTTGTAAATAAAGAAGTGGATTCTATCCTGAGTGAATGTAAAAAACAGATAACTCTAAGGTGGGGAACCCTGGATACATTAGAGTTTAGGATGGCTTTTTTGAGTGCGGCAATTCTTCCGGAAATTTTCGGCGGGGTATGTTATGACCCGCAAGAAGACCGTTGGGACTATGGAGAAGGTTTGTTTGAGAAATTTTTAAGCGAAGTAAATAGTTTTGAATCCGATATAAAGCCAATCCGCTGGAAATTACATGAGTTTGAAAAATGGATGTGAGCGTATCCGTCCTTAGAAACATTGAATAGAATTGTGCATATAAAATCTTTCGGGAGAACTATATGAAAGTAAAGATTTTGAATATAATTTTTATTGCTAGTCTTCTATTAAATGTTTATTTTATTTTAAAAAACGCAAATATTCATAAAATAAAAGAAGAGGAAAGTATTTTGTCATATCTGCAATTACTAAATCTAGAAGATGAAAAAGAGGTAAGTAATGATAATGTTGATATAACAGAAAATAACCCAATAGATAACTTTTTGATGAACACAAGCTATCAAAAGTGAATTCAATTACTTTAAGAAGAGCAATATTTCTATATATGCAATCTTGAAAGAATGAAATGGCTAATGCGTATGATATATTAATAAAAGCAGGTCACGATAACATAAAGGATAGCGTAAAGGAATCCTGGAGTAAATTTCCTCAGTACGCTGAAAGTGAGGCAGATGTCGGAGTCGATGTTTATGCCTCAGATGTTTTTGGAAATGAAATGGGAAAACATGGTGAAACTATTACTTATGGTACGATTGCATCATTTCAAAGAAATGCGACTTTGTCTAGACTATATAAAAAGAGGACCATTGAGATTTTTGAATATTTTACAGATTTGGGTATAGAAGTGGAATTTGTTTTTTGATGAAAGCTAGTTTAGTGAAGAAGATTTGGAGCTTTTTCACTAATGTTAATTATTTTCGCAACTGATCCATGATATTAATACCTGTGCCATAGTGTCGCTAGGAGAGCCTTTGGTGTCATCTTTTTAAGATAACAAACAGTAAGAATACATTATTATGATTTCTATAATTAAGGCGATAATGAAAATAGTAAAGTGATTATGTTGACAAAAGTTAGAAAAGTTCTTAAAATATTAATATAAGAATTCAAATACAGAATTAAAGTTTAATAATTAAAGGATAAGAGTTTAGAGTTTCTATTTGGGGTTTTGTTATTTGTAGGTATAGTTAATGTTAATGAAGGCAAAATAACAGTCTTTAGAGACCAGTTATATTTGCTTTTTTTATTAATGGGGGAATTAATGTGAATAAAAAAAGGTTTAAAGCAATTCTGGCAAGTCTTCAAATTATAGTTTTTTCTATTGTACAAGCTTCGCAGGTGTTGGCAGTTCATGGAGCAATAGAGCAAAAAACGTTTTATCTTCTATGAATCCAACGGTGGAAATAAGCGAAGACAATATGGAAATCTATAGCTCTAACAATAATGTAAAAAAGACTGTTTCTATAGCAGCAGGAGGAAGTCACAGCCTATTGGTTGGAAATGACGGTATTGTATGGGCATGGGGTCACAACTCTTATGGACAATTGGGAAACGGAACAACTACATATTGTACAATAAAAAGACAAGCTGAGAATCTTGAGAATGTAGTTGCTGTATCAGCAGGAAATATTCATAGTCTAGCCCTTAAAAGTGACGGAACGGTATGGACATGGGGAGGTCATGAATATGATTTTGTACCTTTTCAGCTTACTGGATTAAACGATATTACAGAAATATCAGCAGGAGATATTCATAATCTGGCATTAAAAAGTGATGGAACAGTATGGGGATGGGGCAACAATTCTTATGGGCAATTGGGTGATAACGACACAACTGAGATTGATGAGCCAATACAGCTTGACGGATTAAGTGATGTTATTGGTATATCGGCGGGATATAGCCATAGTCTGTTTCTGAAAAGCGATGGAACAGTATGGGCATTGGGTGATAATTCCTATGGGCAGCTAGGAGATGGCACTTTCACAGATAGCAGTATACCGGTTATGGTTACAGGACTTTCGGACGTTGTGAGCATATCAGCAGGGGAAGATTATAATCTGGCATTAAAAAGTGATGGAACAGTATGGTCCTGGGGGGACAACACTACTTGCCAGCTTGGAGTTAAAACATATCCTGAGTGGTATGATCCGAGTGTACCGATTTCTACCGGTAACACATTTGAGCCTAGTGCAGTGCCATTGCTGATAGATGGATTAAGCGATGTAAAAGAAATAGTGAGTGGGAATTACCAAGGCTTTGTATTAAAAAGTGATGGAACTGTATGGACATGGGGCGGATACTATGGAGATCTTGCACTTAGAGGTGACATTGAAATATTGCAGGTGGAAGGAATAAGTGATATTACACAGTTGGCAGCAGGAGCTAATCATGTTTTGGCCATGAAAAGTGATGAAACAGTTTGGGCTTGGGGAGATAACTACTATGGTCAACTTGGAGATGGAACTACAGAATATAAAGATACGTCTGTACTCTCTAAAGACTTAGTTCCTCCAACAGCACCGACAAATATTACAGCTTTTGTAGGTGAAGATGGTGTTGTTTTGGAGTGGGAATCCTCTACTGATGAAGGGGAGATAGGCGGTTATGAAATATATCGCGATAATATAAAGATAGGCACAACCTTAGATACTACATATACTGACACTAATATAAAGGATATGGATAATTATCATAAATACATAGTAAAATGCTATGATATTTCCGGAAATATATCAGAAGGCGCAGTAACTGTAATAAATGATAAGGAAGCACCTTCAGTTCCGATTAACTTAAGAGTAACCCAAAAGACAACAAAGATTGTAATTGAATGGGAGCCTTCCACAGACAATAGCTGGGTAGCGGGATATGTTGTTTACAGAAATGGAGAGGAAGTTGGATATACAGATAGCACCAACTTTACTGAGTTAAATCTGCCTCATAATTCAACTTATAATTATACGGTGAAAGCTTACGATAGCTCTGACAACTACTCGGAAGCCAGCAGCCCACTTGTTGTGGAAACAGAAACAATAAAATCTGTTGCTTTGGCAGCACACTATAACCATAGCTTACAGGTTAAAGATGATGGTACAGTATGGGCATGGGGATATAATTCCAATGGTCAACTTGGAGATGGCACAACTACAAAACGTGTTGCTGCTGTACAGGTAAAAAATTTAAAAGATATAGTAGCTGTAGCTGCTGGAGAACAGTTTAGTCTTGCATTAAAAAATGATGGAACAGTATGGGTCTGGGGATATAATGGCTATGGGCAATTGGGAGATGGAACATATAATAATAGAACCCAGCCGGTAAGGAACTATGAATTAAGTGATATTATCAGTATTGAAGCCGGGATAAATCATGCCATTGCATTAGAAAGCGATGGAACAGTATGGACTTGGGGTTCTAACGGATATGGACAACTTGGAAAAGGCAACTTCTATAGCTATAGTTATCCGAGCAAAGTTGTTGTATTGGATAATGTTATTGACGTAAGTGCAGGAGCAAATTTTAGTGTAGCATTGAAGAACGATGGTACTGTATGGGCGTGGGGCTCAAACAGCAGTGGACAGATTGGTGAAGGGACAACAAAATCCAATGAGAACATACCTGTGAAAATAAATGGGTTAACGGATATTATCGATGTAAAAGCCGGAAATGATCATGTTTTGGCCCTGAAGAGCGATGGAACAGTATGGGCTTGGGGAGGCAATGGATCCGGTCAGTTGGGAAATGAAACAAGAGTTAGTTCAAAGGTGCCGGTTCAGGTTAAAGGATTAGTTGATGTTGTAGACATTGGAGCAGGAAATGGCAGCAGCATCGCATTAAAAAAGGATGGAACAGTTTGGACTTGGGGCACAAACGGATATGGTCAGTTGGGAGATGGAACTAATACAGCGAGGCTTTCTCCAGTTCAGGTTGAGGGATTAAGTGATGTTGTTGATGTAGTAATGGGTTCCTTCCATAGTCTTGCCCAAAAAAGTGATGGAACAGTATGGGCATGGGGAAATAATAGCGGTGGAAGACTTGGAGATGAAACTGAAACAGACAGAAATAAACCGGTATTATCTAGAGACATTACTCCGCCATCCATTCCAACTAATATTTCGGTTACAAAATCCTATGATAAATTGGTGCTTACATGGGATGCATCTACTGATGTAGTTGGAGTTGCAGGATATGAAATATATAGGGATGATACAAAAATAGCTGTGACAACAGCTACTACATATACTGATAGCGACGCGAGTGAAATTAACAAGACCCATGTATATTATGTAAAAGCCTTCGATACCGCAGGAAATATATCAGAAGCAGCAAAAGTAGTTGTAAACGATGATGAAGCTCCATCTAAACCTTCAAATGTAAAGGCTATTTCCAATTCGCTACAACAGTTTCGTTGGAATGGGAGCCTTCTACGGATAATGTCTTAGTGGCAGGCTATGAGATATACCGGATGGCAAGAAAATAGGAACTTCTAAAGAAGCAAACTATACAGATAAAGAGATACCTCACAATGAAACTTATACATATACTGTAAAAGCGTATGACGAATCGGATAACTATTCGCTTGAGAGTGATATTCAAACTGTAACCACTGGAATTTTAAAAACTGTTCCTATAGCAGCTGGAGATTATCACAGTTTACAAATCAGAAGTGACGGAACGGTATGGGCATGTGGCTATAATTACTATGGCGAATTGGGAGATGGGACAAAGGTAAAAAGAATAGAAGCAGTACAGGTTAAAGGGTTGGAGAATATTGTAGCTGTAAGTGCAGGTAATAGCTATAGCGTTGCATTAATGAATAATGGGACGGTGTGGACTTGGGGTTACGGTGAAAACAGACAATTAGGGAATGGAACAAGGAACAATAGCTCTACACCTGTTAAAGTTAAAGGCCTAAATGATGTTGTTGCTATAAAAGCAGGAAATAGTCATACTTTAGCCTAAAGGGTGATGGAACTGTATGGGCATGGGGCTCTAATTACTATGGAGAGTTGGGAAACGGAACAACAAACGAAATTGCTGAGCCTTTACAAGTCAGTGGGCTGAACAATATTATTGCTATATCAGCAGGATACGGCTTCAATTTAGCGTTAAAAGATGATGGAACAGTATATGCATGGGGATATAACTATTATGGTCAGCTAGGTGATGGAACAAATAATAATAGTTTGATACCTATTAAAGTCAATGGACTGTTTGATGTGAAAGATATATTTGCGAGTAAATATAATAGTATTGTTCTAAAAAGTGACGGAACGGTATGGGCTTGGGGCTCTAATAGTTATGGTCTGCTTGGGTATGGAACCATTAATGAGATTAGCTATGTTCCTGTTCAAGTCAAAGATTTGAGTGATGTAAATGCGATAGCATCGAAGTATGGTCATAATCTTGCTTTAAAAAATGATGGTACAGTATGGGCCTGGGGATATAATTCAAACGGTCAATTGGGCAATGATACTCTTATTAATAGTTATGTTCCGGTTAAGGTCAAAGCACTGACAGATGTTACATATATAGAAGCTGGGGCATATCATAGTCTTGCCCAAAAAAGTGATGGAACTGTATGGGCATGGGCTCTAACGAATACGGACAATTAGGAGATGGAACCGGTATTAATAGGATTGTCCCTGTCCCTATGGATAATAATCCGATCTTTACAACAATTGTTAGCGGATTTTCAGCAAAGGCTGAACAAAATGGAATAAAGCTTTTCTGGAATTTAAAAACTGAGGATTATGTTTACGGGTACAAGATTTATAGAGCTGAAGATATTGATGGACCTTATACATTGATTGCAAAGTTAAATCGTTCCGCTATGGAGTACCTTGATAAGGATTATGAAGTGGGAAATGCCAATGAGCCTAGTGAGAAAGCCTTTTATTACAAGATTTCAGCGATTGATAAGTTTGACAATGAAAGTAATAAATCTGAGGCGGTAAGTGTTTTAGCAAAAACCGATTCAATTGCTCCGGTGGTTCTTTCTATAGAACCCGTTAATAATACAAAGATAGCTTCTCGCAGTAATATCTATGTGAGAGCAGAAGACAATTTTGGAATTTCAAATATAACTCTACAGTATTCATTAGATGGAACTGAGTGGATTGATATTTCTACTCAAAATAATGGTTCTTTCCTATGGAATACTCCTGATATGAATGGAACAGTATATGTTCGTGCCATTGCAAGGGATCTTGTCGCAATGTCAGTGATGGAAGTCCTGTAGTTACTTACATAATAGATCGTATAGCACCTTCGAAAGTTACCGGATTGAGAGCTATTCCATCAGCTTCACGCATTGTTTTAAACTGGGATGATGTTCCGGAGGATGATTTGTGGTATTACCAGGTAGAATGTAAGAACGCTTCCGGAAATTTCGTTTCTGTTGCTGTAGTATATGACAAAAGAGGAGTAGAGTTAACAAATCTACAGCCGGAAACCGTTTACACCTATAGAGTGCGTGCAATTGATTTATTGGGGAACGTTGGTGAAGTATCTGACGAAATATCAGTTACTACAATCGATGATACTACTGCACCGGTAATTACCAGTCTCGGGCCTGTTTCAAGCAGATATGGAAATTCCATAAACTTAAGAGCAACGATTTATGACAATGTAAGCGCCGTATCAGAAGTATTCCAGATATCAAGAGATAATATAAATTGGACTGACATAAAATATTTCGATAGATAGGCAGTAATTTTAGTATTTCATACACCTATGATACTTCAAGTATTGAGGAAGGATACATTTATTTTAGGTGTATAGCTACAGATGCAAATGGAAACGTTTCATCCGGAGCACCTGTAAATGAGTACTATATAGATCATACTGCTCCTTTGAAACCGTCAAATGTTGAAGTTGTTGCGTCTTCGGGTTATGTAAATTTGAAATGGGACAAAGGCACCGAAGAAGATTTATATTGTTTCAATATTTATAAATCAGTAGACAATGGGGACTTTACCAAAATAGCAGATAGTTATAAGTATTTAAATTATTCAGACACAAATGTTAAAAGCACATCAACTTACAAGTATAGAATTTCTGCTGTGGATATTGCCGGAAATGAAAGTGAATTTTATGAGACGGAAAGTATTTCGCTTTTGAGTGATACTGAAAAGCCTAAAATACTCAGTGTTTCACCGGCAAATGGTTCTACACTTCCGGCAAACCCGACCATTTCGGTACTTGCTGAGGATAATGCTTTCCTTGAAAGTATTACTGTGAAGTATAGAAAATCAGGGACAAACGATGAATGGGTTAGCAAGGTATTAACATGTGCAAGCAAAAGCAATTGTGTAACAGAGTTTAAATGGGCTACATCAGGGCTTACTGATGGAAGTTATGATTTTGTGTTTATCGCAAAAGATACTTCTGCAAATATAAGTGATGAATACAAGAGAACATTCATGCTTAATGTGAGTGCGCCTGAAGCTCCGGTTTTACAAGCAAAACCTTTAGGATGGAAAGTTGAACTGACCTGGAGTGCAAGTAAGGATACCGACCTTGCCGGATACCATATATTAAGACATGATTCTACAAATGGAACTTATAAAATACTGCATAAGACAACGGGAACATCCTATACCGATACGACTGTTGAGGCAGGAAAAACCTATTACTATGTTGTGGATGCTGTTGACCAGTATTTGAACACATCAAGAAGTAATGCTGTAACTGCAGTACCTACAGATGATGATGAAGAAAAACCGGTTGCAGTTATTAGTGCGGATAATTTTTCAACTACTAATACATTAGTCTTGTTTGATTCTAAAAAGTCAACGGATAACCATAAAGTCGAAAAAGTTTTGTGGGATTTTGGAGATGGCACATTTTCAAGTGAAAGAAAAACATATCACAGCTATTCGGTGCCTGGGGACTATAAAGTGAAGCTTACGGTATATGACTCTGCAGACAACTTTAGCTCTGCCGAGAAGACTATTAAAATATATCCGCAAGATGATGTCAGCAAAGTAAAGGTTAATGTTTTAGATAAGTCAACGGGTATAGGAATTCCAGATGCCGAGGTTGTTTTAAGAATGTCGGACGGTACCGATAAAGTTCTTGTTACTGATGAAAACGGTTTGGCAAATTTCATCATTCATTCTTTAGAGAATGAGCAATCAGGCGGTGTGACAGCATATGCCTTTAGAAACGGCTATACACCAGCATCTACGGAATTGGCCTCACTAAAAGTTGGTGAAGAAAATACAATTGTTGTTAGAATGCAAAAGGGAAATGTTGTTGAAGGAAATCTTTCAGTTAAGAGAATGACTCTTGAGGAAGTGAAAGCAGCAGGAATAGATGTTACTGCTCCGGAAAACCAATATGTATACAGCTTTAACATTCATTTGGGTTATAAATTAATTTGTAATAATAACGGTCAAATATATGTTGATAATAAACCAAAAGATTATGTAACTTATAAAATTACCGAAAGTGATTCTTCAACTAAAAATGTATATGTATATACTGTACCGTCAAAAGATCCAAAACAGCCTCCGAATGTGGTATATATTGAATTGCCGGGAGATATTAAGACCTTAAAGGAATTCTTCATGGTAAATCTTGTGGTTAAAAACCTTTCAGAAAGTGAAGATATTGTATTGGAAGGTGCAACATCAACGCTTAATATACCTTCCGGGTTAACCCTTGTAAACGGAGAGAGAACTCAAAAGCTTAATCCTGAGAATATACCTGGTGGTAGCAGTGCAAATACATCTTGGATTTTACGCGGTGACAACACTGGAATATATACGATAAGTGCTAATTTCGAAGGAATTTTGCAGCCGTTCAACGAGATCATTGAAGCTGTGTTTAGTTGTGCAGAGCCCATTGTAGTTGAAGGCAACAAAAAGGCTAAGGTGATTGTTGAAGTTGAGAAATTAAAGAAGCGAGGAGATATAATATTATACAGAGTTGGGTTCCAAAATGGAAGAAAAGCGGAAATGGACAGCCCTCAAATAAACATGAGAGATTCTGTGTATATAAGAAGCTACAAGACAGACAGTGAAAGAAATCTTGTAGGAACATCCTCGAAGGTATTAAAGAGTGGAGAAATATTCTGGTCAGAATACTATATCGATCCGGTGGAGTTTGGAGATTGGAAAGGTGTGACAAAAACAATAAAGACCGATTCAAACGGAGAATACATCTACAAAGGCGGAAGTATCGATGATGTAGAAATAAAGTATACGTATTGTAATGTTTTTGCTATAACTGTAGTACCGGATGTAGGAGTAACTTCAGAACTTATAGTAAGAATATTTGATCAAAACCTTATGCCAAATAATAAATTCGGAAATGTATACGGTTATGTTTGGAATCAAGATGAATCAAAAGCTTTTGCAGGGGCTTCTGTAAGAGTAGGTTCCGATTCTAATATATGTGTAACCGACAGTAGTGGAAGATTTACATTTAAAGATATCATATTTGATGACAATAAAGTAATTGTAAAGGCACCGGGATATCCTGATAAGGTTATGACTGTGAACTTATATGATGGATTGTATTTACCAATAAATATGAAAAAAACACCGGAAGTAACTAAAGTGGTATCATGGTGTTCTGATAGTAGTAATATCAGGAGCTCTATACTTCCATTGAATTTTGTGGATAATGATTATATTGTTTTTACAGTATATGCAGATTTAAAGGGAGCTAGTGAAATTAAGGAGTATCTCTGGAGGATAGTTGACAAACAAGGAAATATAAAATATGAAGGTACTAGTAAATACGACACCGTAAAAATTGAAGCAATTAAAAGCAAGATGGCTGTTGGAGACAGAATAAAGTTTGCAATAAGAACGGAAGGTGAATATGGCAATTTTATATCAGACTATGTAGACGCAAAATTGGTTTTAGCTCCCGAGTTAAAACTCTTAAATGATATCGCATGGGCTAGCTCATTAAAAGATGACATGTTCCCTCATGAAGTTGATATGGAAGGCCTTGATGGAAGTGTTGAGTTTATTACAGGTTCAGACACTTCAATAGATTTGCCGGAAGATAGCGGAGCATTTAAATCATTAAAAATTATTCCTTCTTTCTTACATTTTGATTTAGATGCGGATTACGACTTTAAGAATGCTAGATTGAAAGTGAATACTACTACCGGAAAAGATGATACCGGTTTTTCAGGGGAGTTATTTACTTTAGATGCCGGAAAAGGAGAAAAGGAAGGAAACCTTATAGCTAGACCAAAATCAAAGACAAAGGTATCTATAAATATTGTATATAATGATGTTTCGTTAAGATGGGAACTGGAGTCCATGGACATACACTACGAAAATGAAGTAACAATAAAACTTGAATTTAAGTATTCAGTTCCTTTAGATGCTTATTTTGGTGGAGCGCTGCTTTCCGGATATGCTTATGTTGAAATTGAGGGCGGTATTAAATTTATTGTAGATGTAAGTATTCCGGATGTCTCAAAGCTAGACAGCTTAGAGGATTTGATAGCTAAGATACAAGCAGATATATGGCTGTCTATAAAGAGTGCTATTGGAGCTGAAGTTGGATATGGACTTCTTTCAGCAGATCTTTATGCAAAGGGACAATTGGATATCAATCTTCCTTCTTGGAAAACAACAATTACATTATCCTATGGATATGATTACGGATACCTTTGGTTTTTCTCAGAGGAAGAGAGCATAGGAGAAAAAACATGGATATTGTATAATGGCAAAAAGCAAAAGGACTTATTGAGAATGTTGTCTATTTTTAGCGGTACCGATACTGAGCTGATTTTAGACAGTGAAGAGAATAGCGGAGAGATTATCTTTAAGAGTGCGCCTCGTGATTATTTAGATAACCAGAAATGGATAGGAAAAGATGAGATAATTAATAATACTTATCCTGATTCCGATGCCAGATAGCTGCAATAGATAAAGAAATTGGCGAGCTGATGATGATATTTATAGGAGATGACAGCGATAGGAGTGACAACAATCGAACAACAATTTCATCTTCTATATATAAGAACGGTACCTGGTCAGAACCGGTACAAATTGAGGATGACGGTACAGGTGATGCTTTCCCTGACATTGCGGTAGACGGCAAAGATATTTACGCAGCATGGCTTGATATGACAGAAGAAATTGGGGAAACATCTGGCATGACAGAGGATGATATCACTAAAAAACGTCTTGAGCAAAATGGGAATTACTATTGCACAGTATAATGCAGCTGCGAATAGTTGGAACAAAGTATTATCCAAAAAGACCGAAGGAGCAAATAAGCTGCCTAAGATTTCTGCAAAAGACGGTAAGGTATTGGCAACATGGGTAAACAACAGTGGTAGCAAAGCAATTGGAAACCAGATTTCTCCTGACAATTTATATTATGTATACAACAATGGTGGTGGCTGGACAGAGCCTAAGGCCTTTCTAACTGATGTTTCAAATGTATATGAAAGTGATTTGTATTTGTCCGGCGATAAAGCATATTATGTTTTTGTTTCAGATGCTTACTCTGAGGACGGACTTTATAAGCTTTACGTTACAAGCTTTGATGGAGAGAATTGGTCAGTGCCTAAAGAGGTTTTGGACAATATGTACGCAGACCGTCATCCTTCAATAGCTGTTGAAAACGGTGAACCGGTAGTATTCTGGCAAAACAATAATTTAATATATAAAACTTCTCTGAAAACGCCGGGTAAAGCTCAAATAGTAGTAAATTCAGAACAGGCTGAAGACATTTTAGAGCTTAGTGCAACAAATACCGAGGATGGTTTGGCTTTGGCGTGGACAAAGGCAAGTGCAGGAGAACAAAGAGTTTATGTAAGTACTTATGAACAGTCAAGCTCGACTTGGACGCAAGGTACGGTGATAAACATGAACTCTATGGAAGTACCTAAAAACCTTACAATAGCAGGTTTGGAAGACTCAGTTATGCTTGTATATAATAAAACCATATATAAGCTTAATGAAGAAAACGCATATTATAAAGACAGTACTTCATTGACCTCAACTGTATATGTACGAAAGGTTGACTTGGCTATTGCAAAGGATGGACTATATTTTGAAGAGGGTAATCCATATCCCGGTGATAGTACTACTGTAATAGCTGTCGTTGAAAATGTAGGCGACTTAAGTACAAAAGGTATAAAAGTTTCTCTATATGAGGGTGAAAAGCTAATAGAACAAAAAGAATTGCCGCAATTACAATTAAGCAGTGGAGAACAATCCTTGGTAAGCTTCGATTGGGTAGTGCCTAGCGATTCTGCCGGATTTACTCTTAAAGCAGTTGTGGAAGCTAAAAATGATAGCAATGCTTCAAATAACACAGCACAATTGGAACAATCCTATACCGATTTAGAGATAACCGGAGTCTATAATGAGCTTTATACAGAAAACACAGGTTTTGTCTATGTTGATGTGAAAAACATTGGATTTAGTAATACAAAAGATGCAAAAGTGTATTTGGCAACTGATAAGGAGTTTAAAAACATAATCGGTACTAAAGAAATTGATAACTTGGATATCTTTTCTGAAAAGAGGGTAGTGTTTGACCTTGAAGTAAGTGATGAACAGATATCAAGTAGAGCAAGAATTTATGCTAAAGTTGAAGTGGAACAAAGTGAGATAAATAAGCTAAATAATAGTGATTTTACTGTTATAAGGCCAAGTGAAGCAAACTTTAGAGTTGTGAATCCAGGAGAAGGAGAACCGGGAACTGAAGATCCAGGAGAAGGAGAGCCGGGAACAGAAGATCCAGGACCAGGAGAACCAGGAACGGGAGAGCCAGGAACAGGGAACCGGGAACAGAGGAGACCGAGGA
>NZ_BAVR01000068.1 GCF_000521465.1 Acetivibrio straminisolvens JCM 21531 | reverse complement strand
TCAAAGTATATATGCAAAACATATTTATTTCCCATAAATGCTACCTCACAACGAAAATTCTTTAAATAAGCTTAATATATATTTATAATGGATTTAGCCATTAGTATCTTTTATGCCTTTAAATATCTCATTAATATCTTCTTCATCCGTTGCATCATCGGATTTGCTGCTGTCTGACTTTTCGGTTTCCGACTTTTTGTCTAAATCTTGGGAAGAATTAATAAACTCTTTTAATTCAAGCAGCTCATCAATACCGGTATCGGATTGCTCGGTTTCATTGGAAATACCGCCAGCCTCATTTGCCATACCCAAGGGGGATTCATCACTTGGTTCGGACTTGCGAATTTCATCGAACAAATCCATAATATTGCTGTCAGTTGGCACTTCAACTTCATCCGGGGATGAAATCTTTTTGCTGTCAGATATATTTGATTCTTTAATATCTTCAAAAAGGTCCAACAAATCTTCACCCGAAAGTTCTTCTTTTTCTGCCTCAGTTTGCAAGTCTGTCTTTGCTTCAGATGAATTTAAGTTGTCCCGGATGGACTGTTCGATTATGAAATTGGGAATCTCCGAGTCCATAGAAGGAATGGAAGCGTCATCGGATACTGTTTCATCCAAGACTTCCGGCTGTTTTAATTCTACGGAAAAACTCTCTTCTAAGGTAAAGGTACCGTTTATAAATATTTGCAATCTCCATTCGCCTTCGGGAGTATCGCCATTAATATTGATTTGAAACAAGGCTTCGTTTTCGTTGTTTTCATTTTTATCAACGTCGTTTAAGACCCTTTCCTGAACCTCATATATTTCGTTATTGGGGGTGTACCATATTGCATTTACCGTATGCAAGCCTGCAATGCCGGAAAACCTGATTTTTGACATTAGTCTTACGTGTTTGTCCATATAATACTTTCTTTCACTGCTTTCACAAAATAAAAGCTCCTTGTCAACGCCAAAAAAGCTGTAGCTTTCGATACTGAGGGAAGCAGGCTGGGTATTGATAACCCTCTTATTGCTTTCATCAATAACAATAAGAGACGCTGTACTGCCCCGGTCATCATGGGTGTAGATTAGGGCATTCGGGTCGTTAAAATATATATTGCCATTTATTAGAAATTTATATCTGTAATTGCCCGGAGAAAGCTCAACTTCTGTCATCCAAGTACCGTCAGCATACTTTTCTAAAATATTCCTGCTGCCGTCCCAGTTATTGAAATCTCCAATAACAGATATACTTTTGATATCAAAGTTGTTGGAACAGTAGTAAAACGGAAATTTCATAAAAATCCCTAACCCCTTTATAGTGTAAAATATATCTGGCTAATAGTAACAATAAAATCTTACCATAAATTCTCTCATTATACCAGCTTTTTTATGGGGGGCAGTATGTCTTGTATTTATGCTATGAATATCTCTGGATTGACGCCGCAGCGAAAAGATTGTAAATTTTTTGGCTATTATATAAAATTATAATATAAGAGATATTTTGATAGGGGGAAAAGGTATGCCGAAAAAGATATTATGCGTCACGATGATTATTGTGTTCCTGATGAGCTTTACCGTAAATTTAGGTGCTTACAAGGCAGAAATAAACGGTGAGACTATTGAGTGGAATCCGGGAATAATAGGAGGAATTCCAACAAAGCCTGTAGTGGCAAATGTTTTGGACTTTGGAGCAAAGGGTGACGGTTTAAACGATGACAGCAATGCTTTCATAAAAGCAATTGAGTCTGTGAAAGATGGAGGTGCTGTCCTGATTCCAGCGGGAGAATATCTTATAAAATCAAAAATTACATTGAGTAATCCGGTTGTTTTAAGAGGAGAAGGTCCCGGCAAAACCAGCCTTTTGATAGATCACTCATCTGACGCCTTTGAAATTATAACTTACAAAAGGGGAAACTGGGTCAATCTCGCCGGAGGATATACCCGCGGCTCCAGGGAACTTATAGTATCCGACCCCACAGGTTTTGTAGCAGGCAAATATGTCGAAATACAGCAGGATAATGACCCGGCCGTAATGTATACTTTGCCGGAATGGAATCAAGGGTGGGCAGCAGGTAGCGTAGGACAAATAGCAAAGATAGTTTCGGTCTCGGGCAACACTGTAACAATCGATGAGCCTCTTAGAATTACATACAGGCCGGAATTGAATCCTGTAATTAGAACTCAAGGATTTGCAGAATATGTTGGGTTTGAAGATTTTACTGTGAAACGTATTGACACCAGTGATACCACAATGTTTTTCTTTAAGAATGCCGCTAACTGCTGGATAAGAAATGTTCACAGCATTAAGCCTTCAAAAGCCCATGTCAGTGTTACTACAGGGCACAGGATTGAAGTTAGGGATAGCTTTTTTGATGATGCAACAAATTGGGGTGGAGGCGGACACGGATATGGTGTTGAGCTGGGCTTTCATGTATCCGACTGTCTTATTGAAAACAACATTTTTAAGCACCTCAGACACTCAATGATGGTACATCTCGGAGCAAACGGAAATGTTTTCGGCTACAATTATTCGATAGACCCCTATCAGAGCGAAGGAGGAAACTGGACACCGGCCGATATTTCAGTTCATGGGCACTATGCTTATTCCAATTTGTTTGAAGGGAATATAGTGCAGGAAATAACCGTTTCCGATTACTGGGGTCCTTCCGGCCCGTACAACACATACTTTAGAAACAGGGTGGAGTCGGAGGATGTACGTGTGGAAGACTCATCAAACTATCAGAATTTTATCGGCAATGAAATTGTAAAAGGAAATATTCTTTGGGATACCGATAACAGATACCCTCATAAAATAGATCCTTCGACGCTTTTTATGCACGGCAACTTCATAAACGGTTCAATTCAGTGGGATCAACAAACAGAGGATCGAAAAATTCCACATTCCTATTATCTTGACCCAAAGCCTGCCTACTTTGGAGCTATGGAGTGGCCGTCAACCGGAAGTGACAGAATAGACGGCACAATCCCTGCAAAAGAGAGGTATTACGGCAATACTATACTCCCTGCTTCGCCGACACCGAACAATCCCATAAAGTACGGTGACATAAATGGTGACAATAATGTCAATTCAACGGATTTGTCACTGATAAAGAAGTACTTGATGAAATCCATCAGTGATTTTCCTCACCCAAATGGAAGGATATGTGCTGACGTAAGCGGAGACGGAAATGTAAATTCCACCGATTTTTCATTGATAAAAAGATATATCCTGAAAATGATTAATAAATTTCCTGCAGAGGAAATTTGACAAATAAAAGCGCATGAAAAATAATTTATCTTTCGAACTATTATTGTGAACGAAGTACTCCGGGTATTTTTACACCTGGACGTAAAAAGTTTATATATTCTACTCATTTTATTACCTTTTTCACAGGGAGTATGTCTGAATCGAATAAATTCAGACATATTCTTTTTTGGCCTGTCCGGACTTTTATTTTTGAATAATTATATGTACCTGTGTCAATAATTAATACTGATTAATCCAATATTGACCTTGGTATTATTAAAATTTGGAGGTAATAAAATGGGCGAAAGAGAAATTTTTGAGCAGATTAATGATGTACTTAAAGAAAACGGATACGATACAAGAATAAACGGACTTATGGACCTGACACATTTTTTGAATGAAAAAAGAGATTCGGACAGTTTTGCATATGACAGAGTCAGGGAACTTTACGATCAATTCATAATGGGCATTGGGATGTGGTGATTTTCTAATGCGAATTACAGATATATTCAAAAACGGCTTCAAAATCAAATGAAGCCGTTTTCGTGTAAAGCCTGATACAATCAGTTGCTATATTATTGCTGCTTTTTTATTATAAGAACTGGGATTTTACCTGTGCAATATCACTCTGGTCAGCCAGTTGTGCTGCCTGATAATATCCCTTTTGTTCTGCCAATTTGTAGAGGTCGTACTGGAAAGTTTCGCAGCTATTTCTTATTTGCTGTATAGCTTGTCTTAACTGTGGATTGGATGATTGTGCAATAACGTTTGCATAACCTGTAAGGCTGCTGTTTATTTGTGACAAAATGTCATTTACCATTTCTTTATCCTGCATTATTATTTACCTCCTTTAGCTTAAGAATGACATTAATTGCTGCTTTGTGTTTCTTGCATCCTGTGCGGATTTTTGAAACAGTTGCTTAACCTGCGGGTCTGTAGCTTGCTGCGCATAAGCTTCCAGTTTTTTTGCTGAAGTTTCATGAGAATAGATAAGGTGTCTTAAGTTCTGAAGCTCTAACTGGTTAATTTGAGTCATATAAAACACTCCTCTCATTTGTATTTCACTATTAGTTTCTTTTAAATCGCATAAAATATTCAAAAAAATAATCAATAAAGCTAATTTTATTTGTTCCATCGACTGCTGCCATAGTATTTATTACATACTATAAGAAATTCTATAAAGGGCACATTAAATATTGAAATTTAATTTTTAAGAAGATGGCAGGCAAAGGAGATAATAAGGGATGGAGAACGGTAAAATATCAACCTTTAAGGTTGCAGCAACATATATAGGAACTGTGGTAGGAGCAGGATTTGCATCTGGACAGGAAATGCTTCAGTTTTTTGCGGTTTTTGGTTTAAAGGGCTTTTGGGGATTAATTGTAGTTACAGTTTTGTTCATGGTATTTGGCTATATTATTATGGGAATCGGAAGAAGTCTTGACGCCCAGTCCCACCTTCAGATAATTAAGCATTCCGGCGGAAGGTTTTTAAGTCCGTTAATAGACTGGCTAATTACTTTTTTCCTGTTTGGAGCTCTTACGGCAATGATTGCAGGAACGGGAGCTTGGCAAAACAGCAGTTTGGAATCAATCCTCTTTGGGGGAATTTATTTATGGCTATCTTTACAGCACTAACTGTGCTTACCGGAATCAAAGGAGTAATAAATTCCATAAGTGCGGTGGTTCCTTTTTTGGTTACTTCAGCTGTAGGTATCAGCATAGCTCCATTTTCTTCATATCGCCACAGCCGAATACCTATGAGCTTGTTTCGGTAGCAAAACCTTTGTCAACAAGCGTACTGATTAGCAACTGGCTTTGGGCTGCTATTCTTTATGTTTCATATAACATAGTGCTGGCTATTTCAGTATTGGGTCCTCTTGGGGTGCAGGCAAAAAATAAAAGTGCATTGCGAAACGGAGCCATACTTGGAGGAATTGGGCTTGGAGGTTCGGCAATAGCAATTTATTTTGCCATGGAAAGAAATTTTGAGATTGTAAAGGATATGGAGATACCTATGATTTATCTTGCCGGCAGCTTGTCATATATACTACAGATTATATATGCATTAGTGCTTATAGGAGAAATATATACTACAGCTGTTGGAAGCCTGTATGGGTTTTCTGCGAGGATTACCGATGTAAATTCAAATAAAGCAAAGTTTTATATAATCGGAGCAACCCTTTTGGCTTTGGCGGCAAGTCAGCTGGGATTCTCAAATATGGTAAAATACCTTTATCCCATTATGGGTTATGGAGGAGTTGTACTCCTTGTATGCCTTGTTATTTCAAGATTTAAGCCTGTAAAGAGTACAGATGGAATGGAGAAATAAAGTCAACTTATTTGGAGTTGATTTTTTTTCCTATAATATATAATTATTATACTATTGAAATTGTGCGGTGAATGTTATGGACAAATACACAGGACTTAAATTTTTTGAACATATTCCGGCAGTGCCGGATAACGGAATGATCCTTACAAGACTGGGATACAGGAAGACTACAACGGTATTGGATGACGATTACAGAAAGAGTCTTATGGAAAATATAAATAAAGGCTTGATGCTGTGCAACACAAAGGGCGTATTTGGAACATTTAAGATAGCAAAAAGGGATGAAGAATCCGTTGAGCTTGATAATGGTGTGGTTTTAAAGAGCAGGAGCCTGTCAAAACTTCTTTCAAGCAGTATGGATGTTGTTTTAATGGCATCTACGGTGGGAAAAGAAATTGTGGACAGGATAGTGGATGAGGTAAATAATAAAGATGCTGCTTTTGGAGTAATATTGGACGCTGTAGCTTCCGAAACTGCAGATGCTGCCCTGGACTGGATGGTAGATTTTATAAATAAAATGATAAGAAGAGAAGGAAAGAAACTTACCAAAATGAGATACAGTCCCGGTTATGGAGACCTTCCTTTGTCGAATCAGAAATTGATTTTTGATGTTTTAAACTTAGAAAGGCTTGGAATTAGTATTACAGAAAGATTCATGCTGGTGCCCGAAAAATCGGTCATTGCTATAGCAGGTGTAGAAGGGGTTGATTAGAATGAATAGAAAAGATTTTTTTGATTTTTTAAAGAAAAATATACTGGTTCTTGACGGTGCTACAGGTACCGAGCTTCAAAAAAGAGGAATGCCCAACGGAGTATGCCCGGAGATGTGGGTAATTGAAAATCCGGATGTTATTGTAGATATTCAAAAAGATTACATAAATGCAGGGTCAAATGCAGTTTACACCTGCACTTTCGGAGGCAATAGAATAAAGCTTTCCGAGTTTGGATTGGGCGACAAGGTGATTGAAATAAATAGAAAACTTGCGCAGCTTTCAAGGAAAGCCGCAGGGGAAAAGGGGTTTGTTGCCGGAGACCTTGCACCTACCGGCAGGTTTGTAAGACCCTTTGGGGACATGCCCTTTGAAGAAGCGGTGGATATTTATAAAGAACAGGTAAAAGGCCTTTTAGAAGGCGGTGTGGACTTTTTTGTAATAGAAACCATGATGGATATACAGGAAGCAAGGGCGGCTTTGCTTGCCGTAAAGGAAAGCTGTGACCTTCCTGTGTGCGTGAGCATGACCTTTGACGAAAACGGCAGGACACTTACGGGAACTGATCCCGTGTCGGCCCTCATTATTCTTCAAAACCTTGGAGCGGATGCCGTTGGATGTAATTGCTCCACCGGACCTCAAGACATGATTAAAATAATCAGGGCTATGAAACCCTATGCAAAAGTACCGCTGCTTGCCAAGCCAAACGCAGGACTTCCAAGGTTGATTGACGGTAAGACCCGGTTTGACATGGAGCCTTATGAGTTTGGAAGCTACGTAAAAGAATTTGTAGAAACGGGAGTGAATCTTTTAGGCGGCTGCTGCGGCACATCCCCGCTTTACATTGAACAGATTCGAAAAAACATTGAGGGATTAAGCCCAATACCTCCGCAGCCAAAAGAGATTTGTGCCGTTGCTTCTGCCAGGAAAACGGTTTTTGTAGATGCCAATGAACCCGTTGTGGTCGTGGGAGAGAGAATTAACCCATCCGGAAAAAAGAATCTACAAGAGGAATTGAGGCAGGGCATGACATCTTTGGTAAGGCAATTTGCCATAGAGCAGGTTGAAAAGGGTGCAAACATACTGGATGTTAATGTGGGTATGCCCGGAATAGATGAAAAAGAGACCATGGTAAAAGTGGTAGAACTCTTGTCCTCTATCTCCGATGCTCCGCTTTGTCTGGATTCTTCTTCTCCCGAGGTAATTGAGGCGGCTCTTAGGATTTATCCCGGTCGCGCACTTATAAACTCCATCTCGGCAGAAAAGGTCAAAATTGAGAAGCTTCTCCCGATTGCGGCAAAATACGGAGCAGCATTTATTCTCCTGCCTTTAAGTGATGCCGGAGTGCCGAAGAGTGCCGAGGAAAGGTGCCAAATAGTTGAAGAGGTCTTCAATGAAGCTTCAAAGCAGGGATATACGAAAAAGGATATCATAGTGGACGGACTTGTAATGACTGTATCGGCCGAACAGGAAGCAGCTCTTGAGACATTGAAAGTCATTGAATGGTGTACCAAAAGTTTTGGATGCGGAACAATAGTGGGACTTTCAAATGTATCCTTCGGAATGCCCGAAAGAGCTTGGATCAACTCAGCTTTTCTTGCTATGGCAATTGGATACGGGCTTACCATGGCCATATTAAATCCGTCCAGTGAGACGCTTATGAGTATAAAAATGGCTTCGGATGTATTGAAGGCAAAGGATAAGAATAGCAAGAAATATATTGAGCATTTCGCAGCTTTAAAAAGTGACAAGCCTGCGGCTTCTGAAAAAAAGGATACGGCAAGTCCTGTTGAAAAAGTATATGAGGCAGTGGTAAAGGGCGACAGGGAGAATATTCGTAAATTTATTGACAATGCATTAAAAGATGGAATAGAGCCCTCGGTAATCGTAGATAAACATCTTATCCCTGCCATAACCTATGTGGGCGACCTTTATGACAAAAAAGAGTATTTTTTGCCCCAGCTTATTCAAAGTGCGGAAACAATGAAAGAAGCCTTTGGTATTTTAGAGCCCCTACTTAAGAAAGAATCGGAAGGCGAAAAAGATAACAAGGTAAGAGTGGTACTGGCAACCGTAAAGGGCGACATACACGACATAGGTAAGAATATAGTTGGATTGATGCTTAGAAACTACGGCTTTGAGGTGTATGATCTCGGAAAGGATGTTAGTGCTGAAGAAATAGTCAAAAAGGCAAAGGAAACAAATGCACCGATAATCGGTCTCTCTGCGCTCATGACAACAACAATGCTTGAAATGAGGGATGTTGTAAACTTGGTCAGAAAAGAAGGGCTTGATGCAAAGATAATGATTGGCGGAGCGGTAGTTAATGCCGATTATGCAAAAGAAATCGGTGCAGACGGATATTCCGAGGACGCTTATGCTGCTGTAAAGCTTGCATCGAAGCTTGCAGGGATTTGATTAATTTAAATGTAAGAGTCATGATAATAAATACATTATAGACAATTATTTAAAAAATGAAAAAACTCTATTGACACTATATATAGTACATGGTATAATTAACCACAACAAGATGTTGAAAACAGTATGGATTTCTGAGCTGTTATATAGCTTAGGCTAAAAGGGAAGCAGGTGAGAATCCTGCACGGTTTTGCCGCTGTATTGGGGAGATGTTTCAATCAGTACCGCTTATTGATAGTTTGGAAAAGCTTGAAACATCGATGATTCTAAGTCAGAGGACCTTTCTATGTTTAGATGATCGTAAACATTTTTTCACATTCTATAAAAATATCATTTTTCATATCTTTATAAATTATCTTATTTTCTCTGAAGGGATACTTTTTTGGGAGTATTAATTTGTCCGATATAACAGAATATTTTTGTTTCTATGAAAAAATCGGATGGGAGATGTCTTGATGATTACGAAAATTTCGAAAAGAGATGGAAGACTTGAGAAGTACCAGCCGAAAAAATCACTTGGGCAATTTTTAACGCTGCTACCGCATGCGGAGGAAATGATTTCAGCCGGGCTGAAGAGCTTTGCCGCCAGGTAAATGAAATTCTAAACAGGGAGTTTGAAGACAGGATACCTGGGGTAGAGGATATTCAGGACATTGTAGAAAAAGTCTTGATTGAAAACGGTCATGCCAAAACTGCAAAGGCATACATATTGTACCGTGAGAAGAGAAAAAGCGCCCGGGACTTAAATGCCTTAGTAGGAGCCACTATTAATATGTTTTCCGACTACCTCGGAGATAAAGATTGGCATATCCAGGAAAATGCCAACACCCAAAAGAGCGTAAACGGTCTTAACAATTATGTGAGGGAGACCTTTACAAAAAAATATTGGCTCCATGAGATTTATCCCGCTGAAGTAAGAGAGGCCCATGAGAACGGAGACTGCCATATACACGATCTGGGTTTCTTTGGTCCTTACTGTGCAGGGTGGGATTTGCGCCAGCTCCTTTTAGACGGATTCGGCGGTGTTGACGGCAAGGTGGAAAGCAAGCCTGCTAAGCACTTAAGGTCATTCTTGGGTCAAATTGTAAATTCCACTTTTACAACCCAGGGAGAAACTGCCGGAGCTCAAGCATGGTCCAGTTTTGATACATATTGCGCGCCGTTTATACGTTATGACAACCTGACATATGAACAGGTAAAACAGTGCGTTCAGGAGTTTGTTTTTAACATAAATGTACCCACAAGAGTAGGATTTCAATGCCCTTTTTCAAATCTTACCTTCGATATAAAGGTGCCAAACACTCTAAAGGATGAGCCGGTTATTATAGGCGGAAAATATATGGATGCAACCTATAAAGAATTCCAAAAAGAAATGGATATGTTTAATATGGCCTTTTGTGATGTAATGCTGGAAGGTGATGCCAAGGGAAGAGTGTTTACCTTCCCCATACCTACAATTAATATCACAAAGGACTTTGACTGGGATAATCCTGTGGTGGACAAATTTATGAAAATAACCTGCAAATACGGCATACCCTATTTTGCAAACTATATAAACTCGGATCTGTCACCGGAGGATGCAGTCTCTATGTGCTGCAGGCTAAGGATTGACACTTCCGAACTGCGAAAAAGGGGAGGCGGGCTTTTTGGAAGCAACCCTCTTACCGGGTCTATTGGAGTTTTTACAATTAACCTTCCGAGAATAGGTTATCTTTCGAAATCTGAAAGCGAATTTAAGGCAAGGCTCTGGAAAATTGCGAATATTGGCAAAACTTCTCTGGAAATCAAGAGAAAGATAATTGAACAACAGTCGGAAAGAGGACTCTACCCGTATTCGACCCATTACCTTAGAAATGTTAAGCAACGGACAGGACAGTACTGGTTCAATCACTTCAATACTATTGGAATCGTTGGAATGAATGAGGCACTAAAAAACTTCATGGGAAAAGATCTAACAACTCAGGAAGGCCAAAAGTTTGCCATTGAAATAATGAATTATTTAAGAGATGTTTTAGTGGAATTCCAGAACGAAACCGGACATTTTTACAATCTGGAAGCCACCCCCGCAGAAGGAACATCCTACAGGCTTGCCAAAATTGACAAGGAAAGATATCCTGACATAATTACAGCAGGACATGATACCCCGTATTATACAAACTCTACTCAACTTCCAGTAGAATACACGGATGATATTTTTGAGACTTTGGATCTTCAAGATGACCTCCAGTCCCTCTACACCGGAGGTACGGTTCAGCATCTTTACCTTGGCGAAAGCATAGAAGATATCAATGTATGCAAAAACCTTATCAGAAAGGTGTTTACGAATTATAAAATGCCCTATATCTCAATTACACCCACTTTCAGTATCTGTAAAGACCACGGATACATAAAGGGAGAGCATTTCAACTGTCCTGAGTGTGGCAGCTATACTGAGGTGTGGTCAAGGGTTACAGGGTATTTGAGGCCGGTGGCAAATTATAATATTGGCAAAAAGGAAGAGTACTTTAGCAGAAAGAAATTTAAACTGGCGGAGAAGGTGTCATGAGGATTGCAGGTATACATAAGAACTCCTTTGTAGATTTCCCGGGAAAACTGGCAGTTATTGTTTTTACACCGGGATGTAATATGAATTGTTTTTATTGTCACAATAGAACGCTGATTTCCGGCAGCAGTGAGAAGTTTATCGATGCTGATGAGGTTTCTAAGCTGCTCATAAAAAGAAAGGGATTTATAGATGGTGTGGTTATAAGCGGAGGAGAGCCTACACTCCAAAAGGGCCTGGAAGGTTTTATGGAGAAGATAAAATCCTTGGGATATGCGGTAAAACTGGATACCAACGGAACGAATCCCCATGCAATTGAAAACCTTATCCAAAAGGGACTTCTGGATTATATTGCAATGGACGTTAAAGCTCCTTTTGGCAAGTACAATGAAGTTTGCTGCACAAAAGTGGATATTGAGAGCATCAAGAAGAGTATTGAGATTATTAAAAGCAGCAAAATAGACTATGAGTTTCGTACTACTGTTGCTCCCGGGCTTGAAATGAATGATATTTTCGAAATAGCAAAAGGCATTGCCGGAGCAAGGTTGTATGTATTGCAAAAATATCGGGATATGGACGGAAAGGGTACGAAAGACACCCATAATCCCCAGTTTCTATTGGATGCGGCAGCAAGAATAAAGGGGATTGTTCAAGAAGTGGAAACAAGAGGAGCAGCATTTTGTGCATAGTGTTATAAAAAAGCGATGGACCAAATATCCATCGCTTTTAAAATTGATTATATTAGTTTTTGAACTCTTTCTCTTACTTTATTTTCGCCCATAATCTGTTGTATCTCCCAAAGGTCCGGAGAACTGCTTTTGCCTACTATCGCAATTCTTATAACGGTACTTACATCACCTACATGTCCTTTATACATATCGGGATTTTTCTTGAAATCCTTTGGTTTAGCTGCATATCCGTTTTCTGTCGCAATTACCTTGATTTTTTCAAACCACTGGGTTTGATCATCATTATGGTCATAAGTTTCAAGGTATGCCTTAAGTATTTTTTTTGCTTCCTCTTCGTTTATGTTTTCCGGATATTTATCAACTATCTCAAAATAGTCGTCAAAGAAATAGTTGATAAACTCAAATATCTGCTCGCAGTAAACCAAATCCTTACGCGGTTTGTCAAGATTTCTTCCTACCGACAGCAGCTTTATTACCGAATCTTTATATTCTGTCAAGAGTTCGACAATTTCGTTTTTATACTCCCTGGCCCATTTAAGCAGAAAATCATAAATTTCTTCTGCCGGAATTTTAGCCAGAACATTTTTACTTATATCGTTAAGTTTGTCCAAGTCAAACAAGGCACCGGAATTACTCATTTTATCCAGAGAAAAAGGAAAATCTTCTATATTGCTGTCCGGATTTTGAATTCTCCACTCTTCAAAATTTGAATTCAATATTGTCATAAGATATTCCCTTACCGCTGCGGGATGATATCCCAATTTCATGTAATACTCCAATCCCAATTCCGGATCTTTTCTTTTTGAAAGCTTTCTCTTAACTCCATTGTCTATCTTCATCAAATGAGCTGTATGGCAGTATACAGGCAAATCCCAACCCAATGTCGTAAACAATTCATAGTGAATGGGCAGGGTTGAAAGCCATTCTTCGCCTCTTACCACATGGGTAACTTTCATCAAATGGTCGTCAACCACATGGGCAAAATGGTAGGTTGGTATACCGTTAGCCTTCAAAAGCACTATATCCTGAAAATTAACCTGCATGGATAAGCGGCCTCTTATTGCGTCATCAATTTCGAAGTTATCTTCGGGATTACCCATGGATTTAAAACGAATTACGAAACTTTCGTTGTTTTCAAGATGCTTTTGAACCTCTTCCAGGGTCAAATCCCTGTGCACAGCCCATTTGCCGTAATATCCCGTATTAACGTTTTCAGCCAATTGCTGCTCTCTAATTTTCTCCAGTTCTTCTTCGGAGCAGAAGCAAGGGTAAGCTCTGCCCATTTCAATCAAGTGTTTGGCCACAGTTTGATAAATTTCGGCGCGGTTGCTCTGAAAATACGGCCCGTAATCGCCTGTTTCTCCGTCGATGCCTGCTCCTTCGTCAAACTTGAGATCAAAGAACGCCAAAGAGGATATAATGGTTTCTACAGCTCCTTCAACTTTGCGCTTTTCATCGGTATCCTCTATGCGAAGAATAAAACTCCGTTGCTCTGATGGGCTAAACGTTCATCGACAAAGGCCCCGTAAAGATTGCCAAGGTGAATAAAACCTGTGGGACTTGGTGCCAATCGGGTAACTTTTGCTCCAGCACTTAAGTTTCTTTTCGGAAATACAGTATCCTCATAATAGGATACCGGCTTTGTTATGTTTGGAAAAAGCATATCAGCTAACTTCTTATAATCCATGTTTCACCTCATTAAATATTATTTATAATTATTTATTATTTTATAATTTAATTGCAGTTAAAATTAAAGACGGCTTTTGTTATTGTAAACAAAAAACCGTCATTTCATCACGTTGGTGACCCATAGGGGAATCGAACCCCTGTTTCCACCTTGAGAGGGTGGCGTCTTAGCCGCTTGACCAATGGGCCAAATTACAGCAAATATATTATACACGCTACAGATAGTTTTATCAATATTAAATTTTAAATTTTTTGGCAAGTAAGAGCAATTGAGCAATTTTTTTCACACCTTTGTTAAGCAGCCTAGTTATTTTCAGAGAGTACGATATTGGCTGGACTGCAAAGGTATCTGTTGCCGAAAAGGCAAACCCAGCAGAGGCAAAAAACAGTAGACTGAGTCATATAAAATCTGATAAAATACGGGATGTAGAGTAAAGATAGTTATTTATTACTTTTAGTTTGGTTTCTTTTAATTGTAATTTTCCGGGAACAATCTAATTATCAGGATTTCATAAGGAGTATGATATGTATGATCAGAGCTATTGCGAATATAAGAAATCTTTCACCCTGGAAAAAACGTGTGCTTTATTCAATACTGATATTGTTCTGTGTCCTGCTTTTAGTAGCAACACCGTTTCTAATCTATGCAGGAAGGGTATACTACATAAAAAATTTCGGAATAAAACTTACTGCGTCAAAAGACTATCCTGTTACTATAACGGAGTATTACCGTCAAAATGATCCTCAATGGAAGGATGACACTATAGGAAATTCCGGAAGAAAGATGGGAAACACCGGCTGCCTGATTTCCTGTGTTGCAACGGCTATATCAAATCTAGATGTACCGATAACGCCAAAAGAATTAAATGCGATGTTGACCCGGAATGACGGTTTTCTAGGTGCGGATTTGATTTGGTATAAAATAAACGAAGCCATACCTGAAGTGGACTATAGATACAGTCGTATTTTTAACAGCAAAACCATAGAAAAAGACCTTGAAAAAGGACTTTTACCCATTGTAAATGTCCGCTATTATCATACGGGTATAACTCATTGGGTTCTGATTGTCGGGGCAAAAGACGGTGAATTTATTATCTGTGATCCGCTGGATAACGGAACTAAAACGAAATTACTTTCAGAACATGGAAAGGTTTATGCTTACAGGGTTATCGAAAGGACACAATGAGGTGATTTTTTTGAATAAAGAAAGAAATATTTTTGTAATTACTGGGCCATGTGGCGTAGGTAAATCCACAGTTTCTCATAGGTTGGCACAAACGCTGGATAAAAGCTCTCACATAAACGCGGACTTAATCTATGAAATGGTGGTTGGAGGATATGAGTTTCCGTGGCATGATGAAGGTAAATTAACCGAATTGCTGTGGTTAAACGTCTCTTCGTTAGCTTCCAACTGCCTTGATAATAACTTTGATGTGGTTATAGATTATATAGTATTTCCGGAGCATTTAAAATATATTGAAAAATTGAAATGCAAATATAATATAGTATTGAAATACGTAGTTCTGATGGCAAATGAAGATACTATAAGAATGAGAGATAGAAAAAGGCCTCGGAAGAGGTTATGGGGGACAGGGCTATAGAGGTTTTGAATGAGTTCAGGGGTAAAAAGATTGAGAAGAAATATATTCTCGATACGTCGGATAAGAGTATAGAAGATATTGTATTAGAAATTAAACGGGAGGAGCGCTTTATAGTAAGAGGCTAAACCTGTGTCGGTTTAAGGAGGATGAGATATACAAGGTTCGGGAATTGCGGCCATGCTTTTTCACCTTTCAAATCATTAATAATTCCAAAAAGGTGTTTTAATTCCCAAGAACACCTGGTCAATTTCCGAAAAGTTTTATATAGCAGCAGTTTAGATAAGCGAAAACCAAAACTAAAAAACTATAGATTAAAAATGTCATCTCCTGATTATCCTGAAAATGAAGAAATAGAATTGAAGGCTCAATCTGTGACAGAGTATTTTGAAGTCAATAACGAAGATGCCCCTGAAGTGGTGATTGAGGTTAAATTAGACAAAAAGGATATTTAAAAACTTTTTTTAATAGTTTATAAAAATCCAGCGACTATTATCATTACATTGCTTGGGTTATTGTTTTTAATATCCGGAATTTTGAATTATGATTCGGTAATTAATTTAGCCACTATACTTGGAGCTCTTTTTGTGTTTTTTCAACCTGTAATATTGCTGGTTAATGTAAACAGGATGTATAATAATGATGCTATGTTGAAGAAAAGCTTCAAATATAGCTTTTATAAATATCATTATATAATCGATAGTTTCGGAGGAACAAGCCGTATTGAGTGTAAAAATCTTGTGAAAATTACTGAATTAAAGTTTTCTTTTCTTTTGTATATAAGCCCCAAATTGTTTCACATGGTGCCCAAAAGAGTTTTTGATGGAAAAGAAGATGATTTGGAAAAATTCAGACAACTTATGAATGAATACCGAGGACATAAATTACAGTCTAAAGTTTAATGATTATACGAATAATTACTTGTCAGGGAGGAATGCGAAGTGCCGCACGTTATTGTTAAATTATGGCCGGGAAGGACTGAAGAGCAAAAGAAAGAGCTTGCAAACAGAATTGCAAGGGATGTCATAGAAACATTAAATGCACCTGAAACCAGCGTTTCTGTAAGTATCCAGGAGGTTTCAAAAGAAAAGTGGAATGATGAAGTATATAAGCCAGAAATAATAGATAAAGCAGAAACACTTTATATAAAACCGGAGGATGTATAACAGGGTATTTTAAAAAATATAGAGGCAAAAATAGTATGAATTTCTGTTTACATTTCTTATAAATTTGGTATAATTAATATAGTTAATTTTTTAACGAGGGTAGAAGAAGTCAAAATGGAAAAAGAAAAGAGAAAGGAAAACCGAATTGCTGTTATAGGTATTGTAATCAATAACCGTGAGGAATGTTCAAAAAGGGTCAATGACATATTAAGTGATTATGGCGATATGATTGTTGGAAGAATGGGTGTGCCGTATAAGGAAAAGGGCATTTCCGTAATATCCATAATAGTTGACGGTTCAAATGACGAAATAGGCGCCCTTACCGGCAAGCTCGGCAATATAAACGGAGTTAAGGCAAAGGTTGCTTTGACCAATTAATGTTGCTTACTTATACTCAAAAGTTAATATCGGTTTCTAAGATGTAGGAATGATTAACATTCTGACATCGAGGAATATATTGATAGCTTTTACCTGACGAGATGGATTGCTGTTTATGGAAATTGTGAGGATCTGATCGGAGGGGGAATAGATATGGTTTTTTTGTCTATAAACTCTTCCTGACTTTTGTGTCACGAAGAGTTTTTATTTGGCCTCTTGGAATGAAATGAAAGAGGCTAAAGCGAAGGGACTCGATGTTCCGAGCTTTTATTCGTTACTCCATATAATAGAACCAAGCGAGAGGTAAATTTATATAGTGTATATTTATACAGGAAATGTAAATTGAAAGTGAGGGACGAGCAATGATTGATAAAGTTGATTTTATAAAAGAGGATAAGATTTTTTCACTTCTTGAAAAGGGTAAAGCAACTGACAAAAATGAAATAAAAGAAATACTGGCAAAAGCTAGGGATTGCAGAGGTATAGACCTCGGAGAGGTTGCAAAACTGCTCTACTTGGAAGATGAAGAGCTTTTAGACGAGCTCTATGATGTAGCTAGACATATAAAAAACAGGATTTACGGAAAAAGAGTGGTTTTGTTTGCACCTCTATATACGAGCAATGAGTGTGCAAACAACTGTCTTTATTGCGGTTTTAGGCATGACAACAAGGAGCTTCACAGGAGGACTTTAAGCCTTGAGGAAATAGTGAAAGAAGCAAAGGCAATCGAAAAGCAAGGACATAAAAGATTGCTTCTCATTTGCGGAGAGGACGCAAAAAAGACAAACGTAAAACATTTTACCGAAGCAATGGAGGCAATATACAAAGCTACGGATATCAGAAGAATCAACATTGAGGCCGCACCAATGACGATTGAAGAGTATAAGGAACTAAAGAAAGCCGGCATAGGAACTTATGTAATATTCCAGGAAACATATCATAGGGAAACCTATAGAATAATGCATCCAGTCGGCAAGAAAGCAAATTACGACTGGCGTATAACGGCAATAGACAGAGCCTTTGAGGGCGGCATTGATGATGTGGGAGTGGGAGCACTCTTTGGTCTTTATGATTACAGGTTTGAAGTTTTGGGACTTTTGATGCACTGTATGCACTTTGAAAAGAAATTCGGCGTCGGGCCTCACACCATATCGGTACCGAGGCTTCGTCCGGCATTGGGGGCTTCCTTGAAAGAGATTCCGTACAAAGTTTCCGATAAAGATTTCAAGAAAATTGTAGCGATATTCAGAATTGCTGTTCCATATACAGGAATTATTTTATCCACGAGGGAAAGAGCAGAATTCAGGGATGAACTTTTAAGTATTGGAGTATCCCAGATAAGCGCAGGGTCAAAAACCAATCCCGGAGGATATCAAGAAGATGACGACCATGCAGATCAGTTTGAAATCAGTGACAACAGAAGTTTGCCCAAGATGATGGAGACAATATGCCAAAAAGGTTATATTCCGAGTTTTTGCACCGCCTGCTACAGAAGATGCCGGACAGGAGAGAACTTTATGGAATATGCAAAGGCCGGAGACATACACGAATTCTGTCAGCCCAACGCAATTCTTACATTTAAGGAAAATTTGATGGATTATGCCGATGAGTCTTTAAGAAAAATGGGTGAGGAAATAATTCTAAAGGCTCTCGAAGAAATTGAAGACGATAAAATGAGGACTCTTACTATAGCTAGGCTTGAGGAAATTGAAAAAGGAAAAAGGGATATTTATTTTTAAAAGCTGCAATTTGAAAAACTACAACAAAAGTGATATTGGAGGCGAGCAACTGAATATATATTTTATAGTGTGAATATATTTTATATGTAAAAAAACTTAAGTGACTTATAATAAAATTTATTTTTGATACCCAAACATAATTTTATAA
>NZ_BAVR01000069.1 GCF_000521465.1 Acetivibrio straminisolvens JCM 21531 | reverse complement strand
GACGATTGGGGGACGCAGTGGAGGCTGTGCCAGGGAAAAGTTTCAATCCTTGTTTTACTGGAAGTACCTCTTCAACCTGATATGAAGACTGTAATTCATAATTCTTTGATAAGAGTTTCAATCCTTGTTTTACTGGAAGTACCTCTTCAACCCCAGTACAGCATGGAATTGGGGTTGTTTGAGATGTTTCAATCCTTGTTTTACTGGAAGTACCTCTTCAACGCTATCATCCGAGGGGGCCATAACCGCAGACATCAGTTTCAATCCTTGTTTTACTGGAAGTACCTCTTCAACTTCTTCAACACTGTCTTTACACATCATCAGGTAATAGAAGGTTTCAATCCTTGTTTTACTGGAAGTACCTCTTCAACAAGAATGTGAGAAATACAATTCAAGAAGTCAAAGTTGAGTTTCAATCCTTGTTTTACTGGAAGTACCTCTTCAACAGTCCTCAAGGCGATATTCCTTAAATATCAAGGCTTACAAGATTTTTTTGACTGAACTTTTTTGTGCTCATTTCGAGAAAAATCGCCTAAAACATACCATTTTTTATTCGATTTTTTGTTATCAACATAGGCTTCTACACCAGTATTGTCAAGGCTTCAAGAACCTCCATTCCAAATTTTCCAATAATTTTGCATCCACATTTTGTAAATTCACTTGACATCTCAATTAAAAAATAACATAATCTAACTTTAATTTCAATACTTTATTTACTCTTCTACATATTAATTCTCGTTTATATTTTTATAAACTCACATGCTGCAAACAGCTCTTCTTTATCTATTCCTTCTATATAACACAATAAATTCATATAATTTTCAACCACTTTTTTGAATTCACTGTATTTCTCTTTACTAATAAACTCATAGCCATGGGCAAAAATACTATTATTTCTAGCATCAACCTTGCTTCTCAGTTTACTCTTTATGACATTGCTTTTAGCCTTATTTGATATGTCTCGCGCTTTAAATTCATTTTCACTCCTAACTCTTTATATACTTCGATATAAACAGTCGCTTTCCTTGTTTTTGTAAGATAATATATAATACTCCCCATTGTCAAGACAATTTTTTAACTTTTCTAAGTTAGATTCTCCTTTCTATAATTTTTATAGTATTTACATTTATGCACTCCGTTGGATAGATGTCATGGGCGAGCATAAGTGAGTTCATTTTGACCCTTGACATTTAATGGATATATCCTTTTGTTTCTGGTCTGTTATAACAGACCGGATGCCTTCCAGCGAGGACAGGTTAGGGCAGTGCTCCAAGATTTTACACAACTGCCTAAAACTATTCGTAAAATCCATAATAATATTCTGCCAGCATTTTATAGCCTAACTACTGGTGTGGTCTCATGTTGTTATAATATTCAACATAATCCCTGGCAATTTGACGAAGCTGCTGACATGTTCCACAAACTTCAAGATTAAGCCTTTCCCACTTGAAAGATCGAAAGAAGCGCTCTATCCATTGATAGTCCAGTGCTCTTCCTTTCCCGTTCATAGAAATTTTTATATTGTTACTTTTAAGTAAACTTACGTAATTATCACTAGAAAACTGTGAACCCTGATCACTGTTCATTATTTCAGGTCTCCTATACCGTTTGATCGCCTTTTTTTATTGCCTCTAATTCAAATGTCCTACCCAAAATTCGATAACTCAAATCTAACAATATACCGGGAATATCAGTCTATTATAACTATCGTCTACATAAATCCACGTTTATGACGGCAATATGTTATATCTATAGACCATACCTGGTTGGAATGATTTCTTTTCTTATCTTTCAATCATCTTCATGCAATCTTCGCAGGGCTTAGAATCGGTCAGATTTTTTTAGCCAGGCAATTTCATATGATAGTTTGCCAATTTGCTCAGGCGGTTCGTCCTTATCCTTTTCATACGACTGTTTGACCTTCCCTACTTCAGCAGCCTCCTTGCTGAAAACTCTGTCTGCATTACTTATGAATTCTGACTTCCAGCGACTTAGCTGACTCGGATGGGTGTAATATTCAGCAGCTATCTTATTCACCGTTCTTTCCTAAAGATCTCAATCACTATTTTTGCTTTTTCTTCCGATGTGATATTTCTTCTGTTTTTCATACTTCTATTCTCTAACTAATTTTGACCGTTTTGTCCGTCTTAATTTGTGGTATCATTATATTTTTTAACATAACAAAAAACTACAAACTAAAATTTAACCCAATTTATTACTGCTTCAAATCTTATATGATTAATCAATAAGCCTCCATTCTTTAGGGTATACCTTTTCACTTAAATTAGCCCATGAAATCCGTTTAGGACGCTGTTTTGTAAAATCTCCATCTTCCTTATTATCTCGCACTCTTTCTTGCTTGCTGTTAACATACTCCTTTAGTCGGCACAACACGCATTTCTTCCCTGCTTTATATGCTTCTTCAAGATATTTGTCAATATACTGAGACTTATTCTCTTTTTCTTCTTTTAACGGCCCGAGTATTAATGACTCAAAAGAATCATCTTCCTTTTCAATATATATGTCTTCAACTTCCACTTTTACATTTCCATAACCATACGGCTTTGCACCTCCAATTAATTCATGACAGCTTTCAATATAATTGCAAAAGTCTTTTAAATCATTGCAATATTTCTTTGAATGAAGAAGTTCTTTTATATCGAGACTAATCAAAAGCAATCCTAATTCTTGAGGTTTTAAATTATAAAAATGTATTCTTCCTTTCATTTGCGAAATAGATTCTTTAGTTATAACTCCTCGAATATTCGTATTATTTTCAATTCCCAGCTTATCAATTTCATCCCATATATGATAGTACTTATATCCCCTCAATTTTGGTTCATTATCTTGGTAAGTTATTAGCTTTGCACCATCAACTTGTTTTAGATACATACCACACGCAGTTGCTGAAGGACTATGAAGTAAAAACTCTCTTGGCTTCAATAACTTTTCTAAATATAATTGTTCTTCTTGTTTTGGTTTATTCAATTCAATATCGATAGCAGAAAAACGTAAACGGGATTTATATGACAAGTATATATATTCTTCATCTCTATTTTGTCCAAAAGTATCTGTTTTTTCTGTCACATATCCAAATAAAGCTTCCGCATAATCAACTCTATTCTTTTCTTTTTCTCCAATTATGTCTCTTAACGAATGCTTGTACCGTATTTTAAAATATGGAGTGCGACCAATACGCTTAACACGCTTGGAAGTTTTATCTTCATTATTTTCTAATTGAAAAAACACAATTAGACCCTCTGGATATTCTTCAATAAGTTTCTCATAATTCTTATTATCAAAAACGTTGTAAAAATTCGCCTTTTCCTTATTTAAACTTTTTTCTCCTTTGGTAAAATGCATCTTTTTATAATTCTGCTTGTAGCTTTCAATTACATCTTCCGGTACTTCAAAAAATACATCTTTATCTTCTTCAGGTTCATTTACAAAATAATGACTCCTTTTCGTCCCTGCATTGGTTGAATTGTATAAATACCCTTTTAGTAACTCTTTCTTCTTTTCACTAGCGCTAGAACTTATATTTTTTATACCGCCATTGATATCTTTTTCATAGAAAAACAGCTTTTGATATGGCTTGTACTTTTTGTTGCTATTTTCCTTAGTTAAATAGTAGTATAACAAATCAATAACTGCCTTTAACATCCATCTCTCCGACATCAACTCAAAAAACTTATCTATATTATTGTTTTTTACAGGCAATTCTTTTAATCTACTATATAACTCTTCTTTTATATTTTCTAATTTATCCCAAAACTTATTAGAGAAAAAGTTTTCTATTATCTCATTGCTTATAATTTTTCTCAAAGGTTTTAATCTTTTAGTAAATGTGAATTCTTCAGTAAATATTGTAGATATGCTTTTATTATAACAAGATATTTGATCCTTATATTCTTCTCTGAGCTTTTTTATTTCGTCAGTTATCTCATTAGCTCTATTTTGAATCTCACTAATTTTATCAAACCACTTTTTATCACTTATTCTAAATAATCTATTTTCTTCATCCAAATTTACTGAAAATCTCTTTATGAGCTCATGTTCTTTTATGGATATAAAAAACTTATTATCAGAAAATTTCTTTGCAGGAACTACAAAAAATTTGATATTATTATCTTTCCTCAAAAAACCAACCCTGATAGACTTTTCAATTCCTTCTTCAATTCCCAGTTCATCTCTATAAGACTCTTTTAAATTCCAAGTAAAATCTCTAAATAACATAGGTGTACAATTAACAAACTGAGGATAGCTCTTGCTCAATATTTCAAGATTTGTCCTCACCCTTCCCCTCATAACACTTCCACTAAGGAAAAATTTATTTTCCTCTTCTATTTCTCTTACTTCAACAGCCAAATCAGTTCTGGGTATTAGTTATATTCAATATATCCGCTTATTCCTTCCTTATTACTGTGCTTTGGAAGTACCTCTCTCTTGTCGCCATCTCTTTTCTTAGTATAAGGATAACGGTATTCTTCAGGAAGTGAAATAAAATTATACGGTAAATCTACATACTGAATAGTTCTCTCATTTTTTCTCACATTTCATCCCTCCGTAACTTATATAGTCCTGTTCTTTTGACATAAGCGATGTGACTTGTTTTGTCATATTCCACATACTCTCTAACTTCCAACCACTTGTAAACATCACAGGAAAAACGTGAATCTATTTTATAACACCTATCTATTTTCTTATATTTTCTCTCCTCTTCATCATGAAATAATGGCTCATACACCCAAATTTCATTACTTTCTCTGGCTATAAAAATCTCCTTTTCTTCATTAAACAAATGAAGTTCAAGTAACTCACCATCCGCAATTGCTTGTTTCAATTCATCGTATCTTTTATCGTCCTTAATCCCAACTAGAATGCGGTCTAACAAATGAGCGATATAGAAACATTCATTTTTAAAAGGATACTTTTCATAAATTTCTTCTAATGAAGTGAATTCCATACAATTCATTTCTGACACCACCTTTTAAACGCTTCAAAATATCTTTTAATAGCTTCCTTTTCTTCATTCGATAAATTTTCCGTAGGAAGACTTTCTTCAAACAATCCCGATATTTTCAGTTGTTTACTTTTAAATTCACCCAAGCCTATAGCCGTCCTGCCTCCAAGCGGAATCAATCCACTTCCAATCCTTCTGAAAATATATATCAATGGGAAAATAAATGGATTATCTTCAGTTTCATCTGTAATCAACTGGCACTTTATTTCTGCTTTTCCGTATACCTCTTTTTGAGTTTTCAATGCCTGGTCAATATTTCCACCTGTAATACGGTCTATCTTTATATAAACAGGGTCTCCATAAACAGGAACTTCCTCTTTTTTGCCATCTCCTTCATCCTTTTTCTCGAATCTTAAAATTTTTATTTCCTCTTCATTTTTTAAATCCACATCGAAGAAAATCAATTTTCCTTTCTGTTCATTATTGCCAAATAACTCTTCAACCTTTTTGTTAACCTTTTCACCTTTAGCAAATTTATTCACTAACACGGTAAATTCATATCGGAATACTCCCCTTAAACTTGTTGCAGGCAAATAATGACCCTTTCCACCCTTTTTTTGCAGTCCGGTTAAACTCTGTTCGCCGGAAACTTTAAATGACTGATATAAACCATAAGGAAAGATACCATCAAGGGTAAAAACTACTTTATTTTTCTTTTTAGAATCGTAATCAAGCAATTTATTTATATCCACATCTATAAATTTCACTTTTTCCGGCTCAAAGATATACAAATCCAATGCTTCTCTGCCGTCGAATATGTATTCTTTTTTGCCTAAATTAGTTAATGTAAATCTGCCAAATCCATTGTTTTGCTGTCCTCCAAGCAAAACATCACCATTTTGGAGTCCTTTCGCCCATGTTCCAATTATATTTTCGAAATTTTCTTCTGAGCAATCATCCTCTACCTCACACTCTATATTAAAAGAAATTTTAGTACCTTCAGGTAAATACTCCAATGAATACTTATGATTTTCTTTGGCAGTTCCGGAATCATAATCAATAGCAGTGCCTTCCTTAATGTGTATTTTTTCATGTCCCGTAATTACACCATCGCTAATATATACGAGACTGTCCAAAAATTCGATTTCTTCACTGTTTGCATCATTTCTATTTTTCCCGTTTATTTTACTGCCGCCCATAAATTTTAAAACAAGTTCTTTATGTTTTTCACAGTCAGATAAGCTTTTTAAATAATCTCTCAACGCTCCCCCAATGGAATTCCCCATCAAAATGGGCTTGCCTTCTGAATTCTTTATTAATTCCCCTTGCTTTTCTCCTCCAAAATATACCGACGAAGTTGCCTCAATATCAAATCTATATACTATTAGTTTATTTGCACAACTGTTCATACTTATATCCCCCCTCTTCGCTTAATATAGAGGCCATGCTTTAGCAAATCCGCAATAAATTCCTTGTTCCGTTCTTTATTCTCTTTATCAAAGTAAAACAGCTTCCCTTGTTGGGTATTCAACTTTTTCTCAGCAAAGCTTTCTAACATTTCATTATTAGGTTTTCTACCGCATAAATACTCCATAACTTGATAAAAATTCTGTCCCGCAACGGATACATATTCATCAATGCGATAATAAGAACGATTAAATTTTATTTCCTCACTGTCAATTAATTTTTTCTGTTCTTGATTATCACAATTTAGCCATTTATCAACTATATCTTCCATGTTTTTTAACTGGGAAGTATTTAGTTTATCGGAAATATAAAACCTTTCATCGCTGTTATCTATATAATTCTCATTACCCGCATTCTCAAAATACCTAAAGCAAAGCATGTTCAACCACCGTTTTTTAGCTTCTCCCATCCCATTCAACAGTACATTGAATGTTGCTCTTCTTTCATCTTCACTTAATATAGAATCTAAATCTATATTTGACCCATTGTTAAAATTAACAGTAACTCTTTTTTCTTTTATAAACATCTTCTTAGGGTAATTTACATTAACCATAAGCCAACCATAACCATCTTGAGTACGACTGCCAATAAGTTTTTCTTCTAAATATTCTTTTAACTTCTTCAGTTCATCTGAATTTAATGCTTCTGAAAACGTATACTTCAATGTTGAACCAGCTTTTAAAGTTGTTTCCTTTGGATATCTTGCTTTCCATGTGGTGTTATAACCTTCTGTACAACCTGTCTTTACAAATTTATTTTTTAATTCAGCTTTTTTATTTGTTACTTTCTTAAAATAACATTCAGGAAGTTCTCCTATTGGCTGACCATACTTATCTCTAAATATACAATCGGATAAACATGTAATAACAAGTTCCTTTATTTCTTTTTCATTTTTTTCATTTTCTTCATTTTTCTTTTCATCGTTATCCTTTAAATCAAGCTTAATTCCTAATGTTTTTTTAACTTCTTCGAAATCGGTTAACGACTCAGATAAACACTCCATTTCACTTTTTCCATATCCGGAACCTTTAGAACCACCTAAATAAATGATTCTCTTTTCTTTAAATAAGTCTCTCATTTGTTCCTCAATCTTCAAATTATACTTAATAATGCCTCTGAAGACTTGTCCAACTGAAATTGCCTGATAGCGGAATAAATTTTCCCGTTCTCTACTGTTATCATTTTCTTTATTATTTTTCTCAGCATCTTCATTAAGGCGGTTTTTTGTAGTTGAATGGTGTAATCTATATTCTTTTGCAATTTTTATGCCTCTTAAACAACCATTCTCTTCTGTTACAAAAGAGTATTCTGGATAGTTTTTAATCTTTGATTCACCGATTTTAGATTCGACTTCAAATAAGTCAGCTAATGTTATTTCGCCATCATTATTCATTGTTTTTTTAATTTTTCTCCACTCATGCTTATCTACCCTTAAATGCATCGGTATAGGTAAATAAAGGTGTCCTTCCGCATATGGGTAAGCATTGTAACATTCCATACCGAGTAAAAAATCATTTTTTGATTCATCATTAAACAGCCCGGATTTTATAAGCTGTGCAATAATAGCTCCACGAATTGTAGATCCAGGTATGTAGTCTGTAGATGGTTCACTATACTTACTTTGTCTTCCGATAGCTCCAATTTTAAGGGGTTCTAAATTCCGAATCTCAATAACACTATATTTATACATTCTTTCCCTCCTCAGAAACCTTATTAATTATCTACAGCAAATATCCGTGTCTTCAAATAGAAGATGAGCTTCTATTTCCCCTCTTCCACGATGTATCCCAGCTCCTATTCTTCGGAAAGAACGTATAATACGCGATAAATCTTTTAATAAATCAGGTTCATTAGTCTCAGAAACATCTTCTTCAAAAGATATCGTGGAATAAAACGTAAGACCGTCTTTTACCGTATGAAAGCTATGAAACATTTTGTCTTTTACTATTCCATCATCAAGTTGAATATTTGTTCGAATGTTGGTTTGAGCTTCTATCAAGTCATGAGGAGAAATCCTATAGTAATCATTCTCTTTGTCTTCGTTTTGAAGATTTATAAAATAGTTTCTTATAGCAATATCAAGTTCCAAATTACTAAGCCGCATAAGGCCAGGGCTTTTCCACTTACTTTCATATTCTTTTACATATTTTTTTATAATCTCTTTTTCATCTTCGTTAGGTTCTCCAAATAATTTTTCATAAGATTTAATAAAAGAAGCAGCATGATTTGTACCTTTAATGTAATCGATTTTCGCATATTGCTTTAACAACCAGAAAGCTTGGCGTTTAAGCTGTCCCTTTAATGTTTTCGCGTGAAAATATACAAAACCATATGGATCTGACAACACTTTTGTCTGTACAAGATTTCTTTCTCTTTCTCCGCTGTTGAAAATCGCCTCACTACAAATCTTAACTTTAATCTTGTATTCACTCATTTCACCCATCACTTTTTCCCCCTTCAATCTCTGATATGAAAGGTAATATTTCAAGAATATCATTTATTACATATGTATATGTTTTAGAGTCTTTATCCTCTCCGGTTAAAAACATATAATCATCTATTTCATTTTTAAATTTATCCTTTATAATCTTTCTTAAATTTTCACTGCTCTCTTTAATCGTGTCTAAAAAAAGTCTATATTCTTCAATACCTCCATACATATGCCTTTTTAAACCTTCCAAGAAAGAATTGCTGATAGTTTCCTTCTCTCTTTGAATATTTCTGATAGCCTTAATAAAAGCACCATAGTTGATAATGCCATCTGATACAGGGTTTTCTTGATCAACGCACAACGGTTTAATGTGAAATATCTCTTTGATATCTCTATTTCTCACACATTGTTCATATTTAAAGCCTCTTTCTACTTGGCTTTGAACTACTTCCCAGTTAATAAATGAATTTTTTAATTCCCCTGGAGACGGCTTTGCTAAATGTGTAATTTCTTTTGCTTCACGACACAAGTGCTCAGAAACTTTTACTGCTTCAAAAAAAGGATATGAATACCTTGCAATTGCAACCCCTGCACAAGCAGTAAGATAATCTTGAACCATATATTGCTTTAGAACTTCATTATTTTTTGAAGTTTCTTTTATTCTTCGAATTATTCCTGCCGCAATTTCAATTGCGTGCTCTGCCTTAACAATTAGACAAATATCATCACCCGCTTGTAATACCGGCGTAAAATGCAATTTTTCATCTTTTATTTTTAGAGAATATTCTTTTAACTCATCTATTAAAGAGCTATAATACACTTTATCTATTTCTTTGCTAAATTTGCTTAATTCGTCAAATTGATTTATCTTTCCTACCATATCTCCCATCTTATTACCATCAATTGTAATTACGCCGATGTAGCTTTTTCCGTCATTATGATCCTTATAGTCTTGAAGCTTGTTAGTCACATTTATCTTAGTATCTTTAAAAGCCTCATTGTATTTTTCTAATAAATATATCTGAACTACTTTTTCACTATCTTCTGAATCTTTTTCTTTTAAATCCCCTTTTTCTACTGGCTTTCCGTTTTCTCCAATTTTCTCAACACCATAAGTCCATCGTTTAAAACGTGATTGTCGAGAATCTTTTAATTTATCCGCTCTTTCTATTAACTTTTTTCTAATTTTAGAATCTTTATCATTCTCAGACTCTACTTCGTTTTCATTTACCATACTGATATATAACTCTAACTCAGGATAAGCCTTTAATATTTCAAAAGAATATCCTTTTATAAAATGAATTGCTTTTTCTTCGTCACAAAAACGAATTATACTGTTTCCGCCACCAGAATATTCAAAACAATATTGATTTTGAAAATTGTCATTTAAATATTTCTGTAAAGGATTAACTTTCAAACCTTGAAGAATTTCTCGATCTAATTCTTCACATTCTACAGTTAATTTTTCTGTAACTGCTTTAATCACAAAGGAATTGTAAAGATTTTCCTTTAATTTGCTATCTTTGTAAATAAACTCTTGTTTACGAGATACATCTAAATATACATAGCAATTCATATCCTTCTAGCTATCCCCTTTCTTTAAATTTTAGATTTTTTATTTTTCTCTTCATCTGTTTTATTTTTTGCTTCTTGGATTATTTCTCTGAATATCTTTGCATAAGCAAAGTGTGGAAAAGGCATCGGGTTGTTTATTAGCATTAACAGTTGGTTCAGTTGGAGATTCAATGAAAGAAGGGGATTTTTATCTTTGCCGTCACTATCATAAATTTTTAAATCTTTGAGTGTTCTGTTTATCTCGAATTTGCATTTTTTGTCTTCTCCATCTGCAAAAAGATAATCTATAATGAATTCTTTTAGACAACTATTCATTTCTAAATATTTTTCAGATTCTTTTGGTAAACGATTTCCTCCTTCTTCGGTATATAAAATTTTTAAATTTTCTTCACATCCATTTAACTCTTTTGCCCACCATTCTAAAGTTTTATCTTCATTTTTATTCAAAACATTAAAAGTATTATCACCATCTTTAATAATAATAAAATCAAACTCATCACCATACTTCTCTTTTATATTTTCACCTGCCTTATCACCACAATCCTTTATTGTAGCTAAAATCTTAATGGGTCTTGTTCTGAGTTGAGACTTATTTGTTATTGCACATGAAAATCCATTAACAATCCTTACAATTCCTGAAGGATTAGGCAATAATTGATTTATACTCTTAACCCAATCGTCTAGTGAAGTTTCTTTTGGTGATTTACTTTTACACTCAATTACAACAGCTACAGCCTCAATAGGTATAAATTTTAGAGCATTATATTGAAATACATATGGTGTATATTGTTCATCATACACAGCTATATCTACTTCTTTTGAAACGTTTCCAAAAGAATCAATTATCATTACTCCTTGAGACAATGAAAATTTTAGGAATTATATCTCTAAAAAATTCATCCACATTTGTTCTCTATTTTCGCCCGTGATTACTCCATGTAACGATGCAATTTTCATTTCCTCAGCCATCATACGATTCATATTCATATAGTTATCATGAATCTTTTTAAATATTTCTTTTTTTTCGTTTATATTTTTCTTTACTTCATTCATACAATAATTCTCCTTTCACTAATTTACATTTATTTGGGTAATATGATTAATAGTCCCTACTACACAAAACCACCACTAACCCTTTCCACCGTACCAAAGCCCCTTGCCACCGACTTACCCAATCCCAGGTGGTCCGGTATCATAAAATTAGCCATAAATCCACCCTTAAATCCAATCATCTTCCTATTCTTATAATTAACCTCAACAGGCCGCAGCTTAATAAGCACCTCAATTGGCTTGTCCACCCAATAACCCAGACCTTTTGCCATAGACAGTATATTTCCGGTAAGAACCTTCTTTAAAATATCCGTCCTCTTATCCAAACCCGAATTTACAAACCTGTCATAGTTCTCCTGATTCAGTGCCAGCCAAGGTGTCAAAAATCTATATTCAATCATCCCTTCAGCTGTCCCAAGCTCCTTAGTCTTTAGCACATAACCCTTTTCCAAAATACTCATAACCTTGTCCTTCATATCAATTTCCTTCACGTCATAAAAAATATCTATCAATATCTTTGAAGCTTCATTAATTGCAATGATATTCGGCACTCCACCTATAGATTTATATTGTATTACCGGATAGCCATAATTAAATTTATCCTCTCCAATGTGATTATGAAGCTCAAGATACTGAGGAAACTTTCCTGCCAAATATCCCCTTATCTTAGGCACATCCCTGCTTTCAATCCTGTTGCCTTCCAATCTTACCGTTAACATCTTAATATCCAAGCCAATTCCCCCATTAAAAAAAAGTAATCTTTCTCCAAGTCCCTCATAAAGCCTGTGTCTTCATCATAGGCATTAAAAACCATTTCTCTGCTCACAAAAGTTATGTCCTTTTCATCAATATCTACCTGCTTTCTCACAGCAAATTCAGGAAGACTCAGCACATACATATACAAGTCTTTTTTGTGCCGATTAAACTTCCTTTTCCGCTCAAATCTATCCTTAATTTTCTTTATACTCTGATACTCTTGCCATACTTTTGCTGCATCATCATCTATTTCAATAAACACATCCACCGTTTTAAATTCCTGACGTATAAGTTCAAATACCCCGGAATTTTTGTCATCCTTCCCACTCTCAAAAGCTTCCCTGTAACGAAGCTCCTTTATACAGTCCAATAGTTTTTGACTTTCATCACTTCCATGGTTTTTCAATCCCATGTAATATTTTTCAGCCAGATAAAAAATCTCCTTTTCCTCAATCATCTCAAAGCCTGAAAGAGCATTTCTCGTCTCCTCTATCAATACATTATCGTAGATATATGCCGCATAGGGCCTGTCATAATGATTCTCATTTGTCAAATTTACCAGCGTGACAAGACCTTTTTTATCGCCCCATTCGCGATTGCATCTTCCCGCTGTCTGGTTTATGCTGTCCATCGGACCAAAATCCCTGTAAACCCGGTCAATATCAATATCCACTCCGGCTTCAATCATCTGGGTTGATACAATTATCTTACGATTTTTGCTTTTCTTTATTTTCTTTATTCTTTCAAGCCTCTCCTTCGGAATAATATTGGTCGACAGATAATAAATCTCTGCGCTGTCTCCAAACTCCTCTTTTATAAATGAATATACATCAATGGAAGTCCTGATGGTATTCATAACTATCAAAAAGTCGTCCTCTTCAAAACGGTAAATATCATCCGAAAGCAATGCTTTGTATTCGTCAATTGTCAACTTCTCCGATACTCTTTTTGCATTAATGGTTATACGGCTAAACTCTTCAAAATATTTCCTCTTATTCTTGGCCAACTCATATATTTCCTTACTTTCTTCAGAGAAAATCAACGGCATGGTCGCAGTCATAAAAATAAAATGACAGTTAAGATACCTTGCATGGCAGTAAAAGTTTCCCGCACCAGATTCCAATACCTGTGGGGTATACTCTGTACCTCGTCCAATATTATTATGGAATTAACAATGTTGTGGAACTTTTTAAGCTTTCTGTTCCTGTTTGTAAATATGGAATGCAAAAGCTGCACAAAGGTACTCACAACTATTTCCGAATCCCACGACTCCACAAGATGCTCGGAAACACTGTCACTTAAGCTCTCCATTTCCCCTTCTTTTTCCCATTGATAAACTCTCTGCGATAAATAATGATGTTTTAGAAGTACATTGGACTCGGTTGTGCCCAAGACTTTCTGAAAAACATCAAAATTCTGCTCAATTATCGAAGTAAAGGGAAGTACATAAATTATTCTCGGGTTATATCCCTTCTCCTCAATTAATCTCTCCTTCAATCGCAGAGCAGCTTTAAGAGCTGTAAGCGTTTTGCCGGAACCGGTAGGAAGGTTTATGGATAATATCTTTTCCTCAAGCGGAAGGTTTTCGACACTGTTTAAAACATCTTGATATGCCTTGTTTCGCCACTCGGCCATACGAATATTCTTTACTTCAAGACCTTCTTTGAATTTATCCACACAATCCGACGACAGCTTGGGTCTTCTGGTATTTTTGTCGATAAAGTCTTCAATATTTATATTTTCGCTGTTGTATATAGCCTCAAGCTTATCGGAAAAAATCAATAAAGAAAACAGAAAGTTAATCAATAAGAAAGTTTCAAAACCCATTAATTCTTTTACTTTATTCCTGACCTTTCTGGAAGTAAGATAATCAATGTCATTCCCAAACTCATCAACCGTATAATTTGATATGTCAAAATCAATTCCAAGCCCGGTTATAACTTCCTGAAGTTTGCCTCTATCAATACTTTCAAACTGCTGCTTCAAAAGAGTTTTATTTTTCTCATCTCCGCTTAATACAGAAATAAAATTTGCAAAATTATCAAGTTCACCATGATGTTTCGAAACCACCATATAAGACAAAAAAGCAAGGATTTCATTCTTCATAACTGTGTTCACAATTTTAAAGGATAAAACCCCTGATAAAAGACCGTGTCTTTTTTTCATCATTCTTTTGCGAATTGCTGTCCACACTTCTTATGTAATACTGAAAATATGATGTAGCCTTGCCAAGATCATGGGTAAGTAAATTCAGCCTGTTTAATTCGCGCACATCCTCCTCAGAAAAATTCTCAAATCCAGTCTTTTTCCGCATCAGAATACAATCCCCGATTAAAAACACATTTTTCAAATGATCCAAAAGCGGCTTTCCCGGGTGTGAAAGCAACATTTCCCCACCTCTTATATAATCAAAATATTTTCATCTATTCCTTCAATTCTAATATAAGAATCTGTTTTTGCCCTGATTTTATAGCTGTTTCTTTCAAACAACACCTCTCTATACTCCTTCACGTTTCTGCCGGCATCCATTTCCATCGGTATGGTTTCCGTAAAATACTCCCTGTTATCTTCGTACTCAACATCACCTTTTTTCAGTATATCTAGAGGTATAACACTTGAAAACTCCACAACCTCTTTATTTCCATCCACTTCATGCCCGTCAAATTCACCGACAAAAGTATAGTTAGCAAGGTTTTCGCTAAGCCCCATACTGATTGTATAAACTGTGCTGTGGTCATTTAGCAGCTCTTTTAATCTTTCATAAATCTCTTTATCTGTATGAGTAAAATAAATTCTATAGCATACATCCTTCAAGAACTCAATCTTTATCTGTGTACGTTCATGAATTATATTCATAGATTTTTTCGTGTTAACTAAATTCTCACTTATTCTAACCTTTTTTACAGGACTTCTTATTCCTATTGCAATTTTAGCTTGAGCCTTTGTAAAATGCTTCTGATAGTCTTCTTTCCCAACCCCCAATATGGCCGCAATTATCCCTGAAACAGCAGTCCTGGTTGGAATTGAATATGTAAGGAGATGTTGTAGTATAAGGTTTTTTGAAATGGCCGTAAGAGGCACTAATATCAAAAACCAGATATTTTTCAGTCATTTATCTTCCTCTCTCTAAAAAGTTTTTTCCTCAAATTTTATTTCTTTTATATCCTTCAAATTAATTTCCTGACCTTTATAGCAAAGCTTTAAATTTTGTCTGCAACAAACACAACTTTTTCTATTTTATCGCTGTAATGCGCCAGCTCATCTATAAGCTCATCCAATTTAATTGAGAAGTCCTTAATTGATCTGATTTTTTCTTCTTCCGTGTCAAAGCCAGGAGCTATTCGATTTTGCAAATCCCCTATAAAGAAATTCTGTCCTGCTTTATATACCACCCTGAGCATAAGTCTTGGCATGTGCCCCATCTTAGAGCGGGTAATGAGATTTTTTGTACCGTTCCACATAGCCTCGTCCAGCAAATCGACATCTTCATCGGTAAGTCTGGTCTCTTTTGCTGCATTTTCGTTTATTATTCCATGAAAAGCAATAAGAGAATAGGGCAAAATATATTCCTCTCTAAAAGTCTTCTGGGCTTTTCCTTCTCCTGATGCGAATGCACCGGTACCTTTTATATGCTTTAAGTTTACTTTATTTAACGACCTTCCCATGTTGAACTGTACCGGTCCGGTAAATGTTATCGATGCCTTGTCCAAAGGAATTACGCCACCAAATAACCTTATATCTATAGCCTTCTCCAGAATTTCATCCACATTTTCTTTAAAGTCCTTTGCTCTGGCTTTACCGTCCTTTATTCCACCCTTTTCCGATTCAATCTCTCTTACAAATATATCCTTTCCATTGCTTCCATCAAAACCTTTGTAGCTGTATAAATAATCCCTTATGGTTCTTTTAAACCTTACATCTGTTACAATATTAACGCCTGTTTCTTCGTCAATTCTGGGCTTGTTCTCATCCAATGGGTCCCCGTTCGGGTTTGCGTCCGTAACATCATATAAAAACAATATCTCCTGCCTGTTCTCAATCATTATTCCTCATCCTCCCCATCCTTCTTTTCTTCATTAAAGTGCTTTGCAAGGGACATTCCAAGCACAAAGTAAAAACTAATTTCATCATTGGAAATATTTCTTTGGGATTCCTCTCCCAACATGTACATACCGATAAGATATTCCAGCTCCTTATAATAATTCTTGTTATATTCATTTAATTTATTAATGGCTTCGGTATATATTCTTTTTACTATGTTTTTATCCAATTTCAGACCGTTGAGTCTGCTGTAAAAGGGCTTACTTCCTCTTTCCTTGTACTGTATGTTCAGCAACTTTTCAGCCAGTACTCCCGTCAAAAACACTGCCCTCTTATAATCTGAACCGAAAACCTCTTTGTAACTTTCGTTTTCAAAAAAATCGAGATATTTTTTATTCTTTTCGGTCTTCTCAATCATTATTTTTTGCACCTCTTTCCCTTTATCACTAAGCAAATTAAGTTTATCAATAAACATAATGCTCATAAGTGCCTGGAGTACAAGGGACTCGATATATTCTTCCCTTGAAAAAGCACTCCTTATCTTTGAAATCATTCTTCCTAAAGCAAATCTGTAACTTATTTTTTTGTATGTAAACACATTGTTTAGAATCTCGAGAAAGCTCTTGTCAAAATTTCCTTCCGTCTTGCTGTTCGGGAAAAAGGTCCTTATTTTATCAAATCCGAATTTCAAGTCATAAGTTGTTTTATCTTTGCCCGGAAGATTTTTAAATAACTCTATTTCATCTACCTCGTCTTTTACCCTCAATATTTTCTTTACCTTGCTCGGCACAATATCTTCTATATAGAGTAATATTCTAAAAACACTTCCCGACTGTTCTTCTTTAAAAACAAGCATATTGTAGTTGAGATAATTTTTACTGTCTTTCATTATGTCCAGGAAGTCTTTTTCACTTGCAAGAAGATTTTGCTTTGTCGATTCATTAGTAGAAAAGTTCGCGTTCTTTTCAAATTCTTCAAGGGTCTTTATAAATTCCGCTTCATCATATGCATCTCTTATTACTGCTTTAGGAATTACGAAATAATTAAATCCTGAAAATCTGGATGTGAGATTTTCTCTAATGTATTTCTTGCCCTGTTCGAGTTTCTGGGCACAGCAAGCACATACAGGATAGTTCTTCCACGCATTTTCCTGTTTGAATCCACCGGTTACAAAGCCTATTTTATCAACGGTGTAGGAATTATATGTATTGACGAATCCAAAGACTTCACTTTCATTTTTGCAATAATAGCAGATACCTTTACCCTTTGACGTTTTACCGTATTTGCTGTAATACTGCTCATCTAAAATTCTGGCAAGATGATTTCTTATTAATTGGAAATCACCAATATATTTTTCATTATTGTTATCAAATAATGTGACGGTGATAATAAAAGATTCGCCTTTTTTTAACGGAGTGGATTTGACTTTTTCCGTGATATCGTTTTCTATAATTTCCTGACTTGAAGATATGTATCCGTAAATATCGTTTAATATCTTTCGCTCGTCATCGTTTTGATTTGTACTTTTTAAGACATCATTAAATGATATTATTATCTTGTTTAAAGTTTTCGTTGGGTCTGTATACTTTGAAGTAGGTGTTATATCGCCGCCCCTTGCACTTCCCTTTTTGTATGCGTACTTATTTATTTTCTCCGATGATTCTTCATACTCAACGCCACGGTAGGTTATGTTTCCTTTTTCAAGTTCGAATGCAATTTTTAGGACATGATTGTAATTGCCTTTGTCATTAGGATTCTCAATAACTTGAAGATATTCTTCAGCGCCAGTATCTTTCTTGTTAAGTACATACTGTCCTAACTGCAATACTCCCGCAAGCAAGGAGTCACCTTCTTTCAAAGCAGCAAAATTTTATAGCATTATTGTACATCATATAACAAGTAGTGTCAATTAATGTAACTTTTTTCGACAAAACTTGTTGTTTTGCGGCATTTATTAGACTTATTATGTTGTGCTCACCAAATTCCTCTTCATCTATATAACATCAATGACTTGTACAATTTGCATCACCTTCCGTGTTTCAATCCCTTGTTTTAATGGAAGTACCACTTTAACTTTGATACAGCAATATTGCAAGAAGATTGTGCTTTTGGGTTTCAATCCTTGTTTTACTGGAAGTACCATTTCAACACTGGAGCTTTAGGATGGGCTCAGCGACATAACTTAAGTTTCAATCCTTGTTTTACTGGAAGTACCATTTCAACCTTACAAGCAGTACAAGGAGTGCCAGAAGAAATATTA